>NZ_JHVI01000031.1 GCF_000620065.1 Meiothermus cerbereus DSM 11376
GAGCATTTTTGGAGAGTTTGATCCTGGCTCAGGGTGAACGCTGGCGGTATGCCTAAGACATGCAAGTCGCACGGACTGTTTCGGCAGTTAGTGGCGGACGGGTGAGTAACACGTAGGTGACCTACCCCAAAGTCTGGGACAACTAGGAGAAATCTTAGCTAATCCTGGATGTGAACCTCAGCTGTGGCTGATGTTTAAAGCTTCGGCGCTTTGGGATGGGCCTGCGGCGCATCAGGTAGTTGGTGGGGTAACGGCCCACCAAGCCGACGACGCGTAGCTGGTCTGAGAGGACGACCAGCCACAGGGGTACTGAGACACGGACCCCACTCCTACGGGAGGCAGCAGTTAGGAATCTTCCGCAATGGGCGAAAGCCTGACGGAGCGATACCGCTTGAAGGACGAAGCCCTTCGGGGTGTAAACTTCTGAACTCGGGACGATAATGACGGTACCGAGGTAATAGCACCGGCTAACTCCGTGCCAGCAGCCGCGGTAATACGGAGGGTGCGAGCGTTACCCGGATTTACTGGGTGTAAAGGGCGTGTAGGCGGTCTCTCAAGTCCGATGCTAAAGACCGAAGCTCAACTTCGGGGGTGCGTTGGATACTGTGAGGCTAGACGGTCGGAGAGGGTAGCGGAATTTCCGGAGTAGCGGTGAAATGCGCAGATACCGGAAGGAACGCCAATAGCGAAAGCAGCTACCTGGACGATTTGTGACGCTGAGGCGCGAAAGCGTGGGGAGCAAACCGGATTAGATACCCGGGTAGTCCACGCCCTAAACGATGAGTGCTGGGTGTCCGACATCTGTTGGGTGCCGTAGCTAACGCGTTAAGCACTCCACCTGGGAAGTACGGTCGCAAGACTGAAACTCAAAGGAATTGACGGGGGCCCGCACAAGCGGTGGAGCATGTGGTTTAATTCGAAGCAACGCGCAGAACCTTACCAGGTCTTGACATCCACGGAACCCTGGTGAAAGCCGGGGGTGCCCGCAAGGGAGCCGTGAGACAGGTGCTGCATGGTCGTCGTCAGCTCGTGTCGTGAGATGTTGGGTTAAGTCCCGCAACGAGCGCAACCCTTGTTGCTAGTTGCCATCAGTTCGGCTGGGCACTCTAGCGAGACTGCCTACGAAAGTAGGAGGAAGGCGGGGATGACGTCTGATCCGCATGGCCCTTACGACCTGGGCGACACACGTGCTACAATGCCTGCCACAAAGCGCTGCGACCCGGCAACGGGAAGCCAATCGCATAAAAGCAGGCTCAGTTCGGATTGGGGTCTGCAACTCGACCCCATGAAGCTGGAATCGCTAGTAATCGCGGATCAGCCATGCCGCGGTGAATACGTTCCCGGGCCTTGTACACACCGCCCGTCAAGCCATGGGAGTGGGTTTTGCCTGAAGTCGCCGGGAGCCGCAGGCAGGCGCCTAGGGTAAGGCTCATGACTGGGGCTAAGTCGTAACAAGGTAGCTGTACCGGAAGGTGCGGCTGGATCACCTCCTTTCTAAGGAGCGTTTACGCAGCGTGTCTGCGTCATCTTGCGTCGCCTAGCGCCGCAAGCAAGCTCGGCTGATCTTTCTTTGTTCAAGGCAAGCGCCCTTCGGGGCGCTTTTTTATTTGCTCGTCCCCTCAAAGCTCGAGTCCGCTCCAAACCGCAGGATATGTGCCTTCATACACGACAAATGCGCTTGTTCCGTGTAAACTAAAACAAGGTACCCATTTTTGGGTCATTGGAAAGTTGTTACAGTATGCGTTATTCAGTTGGTTCGCGCCGCCGTAGACCCAAGCGCGGCATGTCCGGGGTTACCAGGCCCCAGGTGCTGCCGCAATCGCGCCGCCGTGTGACTTCGGCGGGGGGTGTGGTATTGCGGGAGCGGGCGGGCGGAAAGGGCCTCGAGGTGCTCCTCATCGCCATCAAGGATGGGCGGGTCTGGAGCCTGCCCAAAGGCCAGGTGGAACCAGGGGAGCGCTACCCGCAGACAGCAGTCCGCGAAGTACGCGAGGAAACCGGCATCGAGGCCAAGGTGCTGGCCCCTTTGGGTAGCATTCGCTACCACTTCACTGTAAAGGACGATGGCATCCAGACCACCGTGACCAAAGAAGTGCATCACTTTTTGATGGGCTATGTGGGCGGAACCCCCCGGCCCCAAAAGGAAGAGGTGGACGGGGTAGCCTGGTTTCCCGTGCGCGAAGCCCTAAAACGGCTCTCTCACCAGAACGAGCGCAACGCCGTTCTCAAGGCCCTGGCCTGCTGGGACACCCAGGCCCCGCTGGGGGCACAGCCATAATAGCGGTTCTCTTGGTTTATGCGCTTGAGCAAAACGCGCCTTGATCAATCTTTCTTTTTGAATACCTCTCCAAAGGGGGCAGTTATCAGGAGGATGAGCACCAGCAAGCCCAGGCCCACCACAGCTCCTAAAATCCATTCCATTGGGGTTACACTCGAGAGCATCGTCTAGCCTCCGTATCACCACAGAGCATAGCATACCCCCCTTGGGTATTTGAAGCCCTATCCTATCCCCAGGCCGGTCGTTGGGCCAGGCGGAAGGGGGTCAGGTCGAGCGGGCTGCGCCCATACAGGGCCAGCTCAGCCATAGCCTCCCCTACTGCCGCCGAGTGTTTGAAGCCGTGGCCCGAACAGGGCGAGGCCACCAGGATGCGCTCGGAGTTGGGGTGGTGGTCGAGGATGAAGTCGCCATCGAGCGTAGAGGTATACAGGCAGGTGGCGCTCCTAAGACACCCAGGACCCAGCCCTTTCAAACGACCCTGCACGTAGCGGGATAGGAAGGACTGGGTCTCGGCTTCGGATATTTGGCGCTCTACCTGGTCGGGGTGGGTGGACACCTGCGACTGCTCGGTAGCTACTTTTACGCCCTGCAAAACCTGGGGGAAGCCATAAAAGTGCTGTCCTTCAGCGCTGCCAAAGATCCAGATAAAGATGGGAAAGCGCTCTGGCCCGTAAGCCTGGGGATTTTGGGCCTCGAGCCAGAACAACACCTGGCGATAGACCCGAAGCACCCGCACGAAAGGCTCGCCCAGCAGGTCGGCGGCCCAGGCCCCTGCGCTCACCACCACTTTGGCCGCGGAGTAGCGGCTTTTATCGGTTTCGACCAGCACCCCGTCGGATTGGGGAGTAATCTTGAGCACCTGTTCACCGGTTTTCACCGCTGCGCCGAGGCGCCGGGCCTGACTAAGCTGCACTTCCAGGCAACGTTCAGGGTAAAGTAGCCCCGCGCCGGGTTCGTAGTAGCCGATTTCGTCGCCTTGCAGGATAAACTGTGGAAACCGCTTTTGTATTTGCGCCGCATCCAGCACTTCGTGGGCAATGCCAAACCGCTGGGCGGCCTCGAGGGTACGCGGCAAAAACTGCGGCTTGCCGTGGTGCAGGGCTTCACCTACGGGGCTGCTCAGAATGAGGCCCCCGCAGGCCAGAAAAAGCGAGCGGCCGGTCTGGGCCTCGAGCTCGCGCCAGATCTGGTGTGAACGCAGTACCAACGGCACATAGGCCACCCCTTCGCCGATGGCCTGCCGGGTGATGCGGGTCTCGCCGTGGCTGGAGCCATAGGTATGCGGCGGCACATGCCGGTCTATCCCGATGACCCTGGCCCCCCGCTGGGCGAGCTGGTACAGGCTGGCGCTGCCCATCGCGCCCAGTCCGACCACCACCACATCGGCGGTATTCATGGCTCCAGGATCACCTTTCCGGTGTTCTTACGGCTTAGCACAAACCTGAACGCTTCGGCGGCCTCCTCTAGCTTGAAGCGCTGGCCCACCACCGGCCTGATCTGGCCCGAAGCCACCAGGGGCATCAGGAAGGCCGTGGCCGCCTGCATCTCGGCAGGGTCGCTCAGGAAAGGGGTAAGCCACACACCAATGACGCTCTGGTTGCCCTTCATTAGGCTTACCGGGTACATCTGGGCCATCTGGCGGGAGGCCGAACCAATCACCAGCAAGCGCCCCCGGTAGGCCAGCATCTTGAGGCTCTGGGCAAAACCCTCACCCCCCACCACCTCCATCAGGATGTCTACCCCCTTGCCCTCGGTGGCGTTTTTGACCGCATCCACCAGGTCGCCCTGGGTATTGAGCAAGGCCACCTCGGCCCCCAGGCCCTGGCAAAGGGCCAGTTTTTCCTCGCTGCTGGCCAGCGCTATCACCCGCAGCCCCAGCACTTTGGCCACCTGAATAGAAGCCGTGCCCAGCGCACCGGCGGCGGCTTGCACCAAAACCCATTCTCCCGGCCTGGCCCGGGCCTGGGTGGCTAGGGCAAAGTAGGCGGTGAAGTAAGAAACCGGGAAAGCGGCGGCCTCGGCAGCGCTCATCTGGGCTGGCACCGGCAGCACCGAGCGGGCTGGCACCAGCGCATACTCGGCAAATGCACCGCTGCCCCCCAGGGCTGCCACCCGCTGGCCCGGATGCAACCCCTCTACCCCTTCGCCCAGCGCCTCAATGACCCCGGCAAACTCCATGCCCGGAATCGTGGGGTAGCGAGTACGCACCAGATACTCGCCTGCCACATACAAGATATCGGCGAAGTTGAGGCCCACTGCTTCCACCTTGACGAGCACCTGCCCAGGGCCGGGGTGGGGTTTGGGGAGGTCGGTGAGTTCCAAGACTTCGGGGCCGCCTGCACGGTGTACTTGGATGGCTTTCATGTTGCACAGCATATAACGCTCCTGCAAATGTAGTTTCACCTGAAGAATGTCCTTGGCCCTTGGGGGTATCCTTGGCCCTGATATGACGAGAACAGCGATTGTGATTGGCTCAGGGATTGGGGGTCTGGCGATGGGCCTGCGCCTGCAAAGCCTGGGCTTCGAGACCACCATCGTAGAAAAGCTGGACGGCCCCGGCGGGCGGGCTTACGTCCGGCAGGTAGACGGGTTTACCTTCGATATGGGGCCTACCGTGATTACGGTGCCGCACTTCATCGAGGAGCTGTTCAGCCTCGAGCGCGGCCAGTCCAACCTACACCTCCCCGATTTCCCCCCCGAAATACTCGGGGAAGATAAGCGCATCAAAGAGGGCCTCTCGGGCGGGCCCAACACCAGCAGGTATGTGCAGATCGTCCCCATTCTGCCCTTTTACCGCATCTACTTCGACGATGGTAGTTTCTTCGACTACGACGGCGACCCCGAGAACACCCGCCGCCAGGTAGCAGCCCTGGGCGAGCCGGGCGACCTCGAGGGCTACGAGCGCTTCCACGCCGATGCCAGGGCTATTTTTGAGCGAGGGTTCCTCGAGCTTGGCTACACCCACTTCGGCGACCTGGGCACCATGCTACGGGTTATTCCCGACCTGCTCCGGCTGGATGCCGTGCGCACCCTCTTCAGCTTTGCCAGCAAATACTTCAAATCGCCCAAGCTGCGCCAGGTCTTTAGCTTCGAGACCCTGCTGGTGGGGGGCAACCCCCTGAGCGTACCCGCCATCTACGCCATGATTCACTTTGTGGAAAAAACCTGGGGCATCCACTTTGCCCTGGGGGGCACCGGGGCCTTGGTGCGGGCTTTTGTGCAAAAGTTCGAGGAGATGGGCGGCAAGATACGCTACAGTGCCGAGGTCAAGAAGATTAATGTGGTGCGCGAAGGCAACAAGAAAATCGCCAAGGGCATCACCTTAGCCGACGGCAGCGTACTGCACGCCGACATCGTGGTCTCCAACGCCGATTACGCCAACACCTACCTGAAGCTAATCGAGCCCCAGTACCGCTTCTGGCAGTCGGACTTCATCGTGAAGAAGCGGCCCCAGAGCATGTCGCTGGTGGTGATTTATTTTGGCTTCAAGGCCGATGGCACCGAAGGCCAGAAACTTCGTCACCACAACATCATCCTGGGGCCGCGCTACGAGGAGCTGCTACGGGACATCTTCGGGCGCAAGGTGCTGGCCAAGGACTTCAGCCAGTACCTGCACATCCCCACCCTAACCGACCCCTCGCTGGCTCCTCCGGGCCACCATGCGGCCTATACCCTGATTCCCGTACCCCACAATGGCAGCAAGCTCGACTGGGACTTGCTGGGCGAACCTTTCGTGAACAAGGTGCTCCGCTTCCTGGACGAGCGCGGCTATCTGCCGGGCCTGATGGAGCGCCTGGTGCACAAGAGCTTTATCACCCCCGACTACTTCGAGCACACCCTGAATAGCTACCTGGGCAACGCCTTCGGCCCCGAGCCCATCTTGGCCCAGTCGGCCTTCTTCCGGCCCCACAACAAAAGCGAGGACATTGCCAACCTGTACCTGGTGGGGGCCGGCGTTCAGCCAGGGGCCGGAACCCCCAGTGTGATGATGTCGGCCAAAATGACCGCGCGGCTCATTGCGAAGGACTTTGGGATTGTGGATAAGCCTGTGGAAAACCTTTTGCCGATAGAGGCCACAAGGGTTTAATATTGGCGGGTGATGAAGTTTGAAGTTCTACTAGAGTTCGCCAAAAGTGCTGCCGAAGCACTCAACAAGCCCTGGGATGAAAAGCTTGTGACTATTCTGGAATATTGCTGGAATAACCTAGACAGTGGTGCTTTTCCAAAAATTAGCAAGTTCACTTTGAAAGAGATTGTCGAAAAAGGCTTACATGAGGATTTGGCTACTTATACCAGATTCGGTTAGTTCGGTGACGAACTAACCGAATCTGGTATGACATGTGCCATCCTAGTGAGCTTCGGCCCATCAGCGTTCGAGAAGCCGCTCGTTTGCAAGGCTTCCCCGATGAATGGATCTTTTGCGGCTCTATGTCAGACCAGTACAGACAAATAGGCAATGCCGTGCCTGTCGGTATGGGCAAAGCCATCGGTGAGGCTATCCTTGCAGTTATCCTTGGCAATTCGCGAGAAATAGTTAAGCAAGGGAGCTTATTTGAGTTCGCAAGTTAGTCGGGCCAGTCGCCCACGTTTTCACGTTCAACGACATAACCGGCCTGCTCGAGGCCAGCTACCACCTCGCTGCCATGCTGGGCATCGCGTACCTCCAGCACCAGCTCCACCCCCACCTTGCCCAGCGGGGCCAGCCAGAGCGCCCGCCGGTGGAAGATATCAATGATGTTGGCCCCTGCAGCGGCCACATGATCCACCACCCGCGCCAGGGCTCCTGGGCGGTCTATCACTGCCAGTTTGAGCAAGAGGTAGCGACCCTGCCGCACCATTACCTGTTCAATTACCCGCGAGAGCAGGTTGCCGTCGATATTGCCCCCGCACAGTACGGTAGCCACCGTCTGGCCCGGCTGCACCGGCACTTTACCTGCCAGAATGGCTCCCATTCCGGCAGCCCCGGCCCCCTCCACCACCAGCTTGAGGTTCTGGACGCAGTGGGCAATGCCCCGGGCGATTTCGTCGTCGGTGACCTCGACCACCTGGTCCACGTACTGCTGGATGAGGGGCAGGGTGAGTTCCCCGGGACGCTTGACCGCAATACCATCGGCGATGGTCTGGGCCACCGGCACGCTTACGGGTTTCCCGACCTTGAGCGAGAGGTTGACCGGCGCACAGCCCACCGCCTGTACCCCCACGATGCGGGTCTTAGGGCGCAGGCTCTTGACCGCAATAGCAATGCCCCCAATCAGGCCGCCGCCGCCGATGGGCACCACCAGCACATCCAGCTCGGGCAAATCCTCCAGCAGCTCGAGGCCGATGGTGCCCTGGCCGGCGATAATTTTTTCGTCGTTGAAGGCGTGCACGTAGGTGTAGCCGTGCTGCTGCTGGAGTTCGTGGGCGTGGGCTACGGCATCGTCGAAGCTAGTTCCATGGAGCACCACCTCAGCCCCCAGGCGGCGGGTGGCCACCACCTTGGTGAGGGGGGCGTGCTGGGGCATCACAATCACCGAGCGAATGCCCTGCATAGCGGCTGCCAGGGCCACCCCCTGGGCGTGGTTGCCCGCCGATGGGGCAATCACGCCCCGGGCTTTTTCCTCGGGAGTGAGGGCGGCAATTTTGTGGTAGGCCCCGCGAATCTTGAAGGAGCCGCTTTTTTGCAGGCACTCGGCCTTGACGAAGACCCGCGCCCCCAGCTCGTCGGAAGCAAGGGGGTCGGGCAGGGTGGGCGTAGTAGCGATAACGCTGCGAATCACCTCGCGGGCGGCCTGGATGTGCTCGAGTCGAACTGCCATGTGGTGATTGTATCGCGCATATGATATGAACCCCGCATGAATCGTTCCGTTAGGAATTGTCATAGCACCCTGGTATTTCAAGCTAATGCTGCCCGCGCTTCAGGCGGGGGCCCCAGAAAATGAACAAATCAAAGCATTTAGATTTAGCAAAACAATGTGCCGGAGTCAGAGTTTTCCCCACCTGGAGAACGGTTGCTCCACCAGGTTGGCGTTCAGGTAGCGGGGGTCGTGGGTGACCTCCTCCCCCACCCAGTCCGGCAGCTCGAGGGGCTGGTCAGGCCACTCGAGCTCCACTTCCGCCACCACCAAGCCCTGGTTCTCCCCGGCAAACTCGTCCACCTCCCACACTCGCCCGCCAAACTCAAGGCGGTAGCGGGTTTTCTCGATCAGGGGCTTCAAACAAAGCTGCTCGAGCAAGTCCTGGGCATCGGCCAAGGGGATGGGGTACTCGTACTCCAGGCGGGTAATGCCCTGGGCCTGACCCTTGATGGTCAGGTAGGCCTGCCCGCCTGCAACCCGTACCCGCACGGTACGGGCGGCCTGGCGGCACAGGTAGCCCTGGCGGTATGGCACGCCCACTGCACCAGGCTTCCAGTCTTCTGAGCGCACCAGGAATTTACGCTCGATCTCGCTGCCCATACTTGCATTGTATGGGTTGGGGTGTCGGGGGTAGCCTTTGCACTACTTCCCAACCAGGGCCCCCTCGAGGGTCTTTTCGTAGACCTCCAGGTATTTGGGCAGCACCACCTCGGGCCGGAAGCGTTCGATGGCCCGCGCGCGGGCCGCCTCGCCCATGTTGCGGCGGCGGGTGCGGTTGGCGAGGATTTCCAGGCTGGCCTCGAGCATCCCCGGTATGTCCCCCATCGGGCGCAAAAAGCCGGTTTTGCCCTCCTCGACCAGTTCGGGCAGCCCCCCCACCCGGCTGGCCACCACCGGAACCCCACTGGCCATGGCCTCTAAAGCCACCAGTCCGAAGGACTCTTGCTCGGAGGGCAGCAAAAACAGGTCGGCCACACTCATAAACTTCTCGATGCTGGGCGTAGACTCCAAAAACTGCACCCGCCCGGCAATTTCTAGCTCGTGGGCCAGCTCTACGCATTCCTGGCGCAGCGGCCCATCGCCAATCATGAGCATACGGGCCGGCATCCGCTCGAGAATGCCGGCAAACACCCGCAGCGCATCCAGGGGGCGCTTGACCGTGCGAAAGTTGGACACGTGCAGCACGATAGCCTCCTCGGGCTGGGCAAAGCGGGCCCGGTAGACCGGGTCGCGGTTGGGCTTGAAACGCTCAGGATCCACCCAATTGTAGATAACCTCAATCTCGCGCTCCACCCCCAGCTTGCTGCGGGCATCCTGGGCCAGCGAGTGCGAGACCGCCGTCACTGCATCGGAGGTACGCACCGCGTGTTGGGTAGTTTTGGCAAAAGCTGGCTCGAGCCCCACCAGGGTCACGTCGGTGCCGTGCAGAGTGGTTACAACCTTGATGTCCAGGCCCATCTCGCGGGCCAGAATGGCGCTGGTGGCGTGGGGAATGGCGTAGTGGGCATGCACCAGCTCGATTTTGTAGCGCTCGATTAGCTCGGCGATAGAGTTGGCCGCAGTCAGGGGGGTAAGTGGTTCCTGGAACAAGGGGTAATCGGCGCTCAGGATCTGGTGGAAGTGCAACGAACCTGTTTGCAGCGGTTTTTTGAGCAGAGCCAGCCAGCGGGCCACACTCTGCCTGGAAGCCCGAAAAATGCGGCCTAGCCCACCCACAGGGTCTTGACCCGTCGAGACAGGCCGTCCCCCCAGCAGGTTACTGCTCAGGCCAAGCTGGCTGAGCCGTTCTTCGGTGAGACGAAAGGGCCGTTCGGTAGCCACCACGTGTACCTTGTGCCCCAGCCCGGCCAGGGCCAGGGCCAGCTCGGTAGCCACCACACCCGAACCTCCGGCGCTGGCATGGCAAAGAATGGCTATATTCATGTAACCTCCTGTTTGGGTTAGCTCAAGCTCACATCAGCAACGCCCGCTAAAGCGGTGTCTTCATCCTGCATGTGCCAAGTCAGCACATTTTCAGATGCAAGGCTCACCTCTTGAGGGCAAGTCCAGCCTAAGGTTTAGAGGTGAGAAATTGTCTAAAGCCCTGTTGGGGCAGTTTCTCATAATGAACCTAGAGGAGAAGGCCGCTCGGGACGCGCTTTTGCCAGGAGCAAGGGTCAACACATCCCCATGCCTCGGCATATTCTGGTTTTGTAGGCATCCCGTTCCTGGCCTATTTAACAGTATTAAGGCTTCCTGTGAGGCGGCCTTAAGAAAACCCGCCCGCTCCGCCAGCATGCCCGTGCAAAAAAGCTGCTGCACACCCAAGGGCTTACCGGGTTTACCTGCGTATATTGCGCCATTCGCCATGCTTGCGTGTAGAATTTTCGCAGTGGTCAAATATATTGGCTCCAAACGCGCGCTTTTGCCCTGGATTACCGGGGTGGTAGGGCAAATCGATGGCATCAGCCCCATCAAAGACGCTGTGGATTTGTTCTCCGGCAGCGCCCGGGTGGGGCACGCACTCAAAAACATGGGGTTTTTTGTAACCGCCAACGACCTCCATACCTACGCCTGGGTGCTGGCCCAGACGCTGGTACAGGCCAACCGGAACCAGTATCCCCCTGAGCGCATCCAACCCATCTTGAAGCGGCTACAACGGCTAAAAGGCCGGCCTGGCTGGTTTACCCGCACCTACTGCCAGGAGTCTCGCTATATTCAGCCCCACAATGGGGCCAAAATCGAGGCCATCCGCGAGCGTATCGAGCTCGAGGCTGCCACAGACCAAACCCTGTGGGCCATTCTGCTCTTTAGCCTGATGGTTGCTGCCGACAAAGTAGACTCCACCACCGGCATCCAGATGGCCTACCTTAAGCGCTGGGCCCCCCGCTCGTTCAACTCCTTGCGCCTGGAATACCCACCCCTGCTGGCAGGCGATGGACTGGCCCTCCAGGCCGACGCCCTGGAAATCGCCCCCCACCTGCAGGCTGACCTCATCTACCTCGACCCACCCTACAACCAACACTCCTACCTGGGTAACTACCACCTCTGGGAAACCCTGGTTCGCTGGGACAGGCCCCAAACCTATGGCGTCGCCCGCAAACGCACCGAGGTACAAAAGCGCAAAAGCCCTTTCAACTCCAAACGCGAGGCCAGAGGCGCTATGGAAAAACTGTTGGGGAGTCTAAAGGCCAAACACCTGGTGTTGTCGTTCAACAACGAGGGCTTTTTCCGCGCCGAAGAAATTGAGGCCATGCTGAAGGAGTGGGGCTATGTGGTGCGGATGAGCCAGACCCACCGCCGCTACGTAGGTGCGCGCATCGGCATCTACAACCCCCAGGGCCAGAAAGTGGGGCAGGTCTCGCACACCGAAAACCAGGAGTATCTGTTTGTGGCAACCCACAGCAAAAGGGTCTACAACGCCTTGCGCTCAAAGGGGACCAGCCGCCTGGCAGGTTAGGGCCTGGGGTACAGCGCCAGTCCGCTCACCACCGGGCGCGCCCCCAGCAGGCCGTTGCCTGGGTTGCGCAGGCGGCCCTGTACCCATAGCTGGGCCGAGCCGCCCCCGTCCATACGAATGGCGCCCCACAAGCCCTGTTCTTGCAGCACCCGGGCCAGGGCCTCGGGGCGCATGGGCTCGGTCACAATAAAGAAGAGGGCTCCTTCCTGTGACCAGGCCACCGCCGACTGGGCCGCTACTGCCTCTACCGGGGCCCGGTCGCGGAAGGGCTCGGCGTTGGGGTCAAAGACGTTCACCCCCGCCTGGAGCAGCAGGGGGCCGGCCTCGAGCGCATGGTTTGCCGGCGGCTCAAGGCTCACCACCAGCCGCAGGGTCTCGCCGGTGCGGGCCACGGGCTCTTCGGCAGGAAAGGTAAGGGCCCACAGCCCCTCGGGGAGTTGGTAGGGTGCAGGATAGGTGGCGATAATCTGCTCGCCCCGCACCAGGTGTACATTTTCGCCCGCCCTGCCCACCAGCCCCGGCAGGGTGTGCACCGTATAGCGGGCCCGGGCCAGGTTGAGCCCCACCCGCAGGCTGCGCCCGTCCATCAGCTGCACCGAGGCGGTAAAACGGGGACGTCCGGCAAATACCGTGTCGTCCTGCCAGAACAGAGCACTGCGCCCAAAGGGAAAGCTAAGGGGCACCCCGGAGCGCACCCAAAGGCCAATGGGCGTTCCGGTGGGCCCATCAAAATAGCCGCCATTCAGGATGGCCAGGGCGCCGGGGGCCATCTCCGGCAGGAGCCTCCGCTCACCCGGACGGCCCACCGGCTCCATGCGCCAGCGGCCCGGAGAGGCCTCGAGCCAGTACATCCGCACCGGCTCGGGTGTCCAGGCCCACAGCTCGCGGTAGCGGAACCCCGGTTGCAGGGCCTCTTCGCGCTCGGGCTCGAGGTAGTACACGTCTAGCACATAGCGGCTGGGGTTGGAAAGCAAAAATGTACGGTAGCGGTAAAAGCGACCCGGCGGGGCTTGCAGCGTGAGCAGGGTGCTTTGCGGCTCGTAGCGGGCCTCCACCTCAACTCCTGCAACCCGCAGCCCCTCGAGGCCCGGCACAAAGTAGGGCAGGCTGAGTTCCAGGCGGCCCGGATAGGGGGCCAGGCCCGAAGGCGCGGGCTGCACCGCGTCGTTCTCGGGCAGATCCAGCACCAGGCGCAACCGGCTGGCGTCGGCGGAAAAGCGCACCCTGGCTTCCGGCGCGCTCACCAGGCCCACCGCCCGGATCACCTCGAGGGGCAGCAGCGTTCCCTGGGGTGGGGGCAGGCCGGGCTCCAGCGGAGGTGTCCAGCCGATGCCTTCCACGTAGGTAAAACTCAGCTCGGCTTTGCGAAAGGTGATGGCCCCGTTCTCCTGGGTTACGCTCAGCCCCAGCCGACTGGCCGGAAGCATCGGCGGGTTTCCCGCTGAGGGCGTTTGCGCATAGGCCAACGTCCAAGACACCACCAGAACCATCCAGCGCCACATAGCTCCATTCCAAGACATTTTGGTCTCACGAAAAAGGGAAAGGTTCAATAGCATCCCTGCCTGATAATCCGCTGTACAGGCCACGTTTTGTGCTAGCGGTCGAGTTCGCACGGGGGCAAGGGCTCGAGGCCGTAAGGGGTGGGCCGATCCATAATGGCGCAATTTTACCGCCCATCCTTCCCTGGGGGTTTAGCGCACCACCGTACCGGCCCCGGCCAGCGCAGCCGAAATCGGGTTCTCGATACGGGCATCGCCAAACACCACCCGGCCCACCCCGCCCTGCACCGCCTCTACTGCGCCCAGCACCTTTTTCTTCATGCGGCCCTGGGCCACGCTCATGTACTGGGGGTCGCCCACCTGGGCCGCTGGAATTTCGCGGATCAGGCTCGACTCATCCGGAAAGTCCGCTAACAAGCCCGGAACATTGGAAAGGAGCAACAGCGCCTCGGCCCGGAAGGCCCTCGCCAGCATGGCCGCCGCCGTATCGCCGTCGGTGTTGATGGCCTCGCCCTGGTAGGACACCGCCGGCGGGGTCAGCACCGGTAGGTAGCCCGCGTCCATCAACAGGGTCAGCAAGCCCGTGTTGACCTTTTCCACCGAGCCCGTGTAGTCGCCCCGGTGAATTTTTATTTTGCCGTTTTCAATGTACTTGACGGCATCTTTGCGCTTACCCTCGAAGATGCGGCCATCCAGGCCCGAAAGGCCCACCGCGTTCACACCCTCGCGCTGCAAAAGCTCTACGATGCGCTTGTTCACCAGGCCGCAGTAGACCATCTCGAAGATTTCCAGGGTTCTGCGGTCGGTGAGGCGGCTGGTCAGGCCGCCGGGGTGGGTGAGAAACTGCGGCGGGTGGCCCAACGCCTCGGCTATTCGGTTGGTCTCGCTGCTGCCCCCGTGCACAACGATGAGCTTTTGACCCGACTTCCAAAGCGAAGCGGTATCTTTAGCCACTGCCTCGTAGTTGATGCCTTCCGAACCGCCTACCTTGACTACAATCATCGGCCAACCTCTAGCCTGCCATCATATTGGGTAAGGCTCTACTCTGGATAGAGCTCCGGGCGCAAAAACGGTGGCAGGGCCAGCTCGAGGGTGTGCCGCCAGAACTCCACCCGCTCGACGCGGGAGAGGGTGAGGATGCCCACCGCCCCCAGGGCCTTCTTAGTGTCTTTTTGGCCCACCAGGTCGTCCATAATGGGGCCCAGTTCCTCGCCTTGGCGCAGCCGCTCCCCCACCACCGGCGGCAGCAAGACCGAGCCCCCTCGAGCCATGCCCCGGCGTCCGTCGGCGCGCAGGATCACCGCGATGTTGAAAAGCCAGCTCCCGTAGGCATTGAACTCCACCCCGGCTTCCAGGCCCAGCCCCCAGGTGGCGCCGGGCTGGGCCAGGGCCGCCCTGGCGCGGTTTTCCGCCCCCAGGCGGGTTTCCTCGTAGCCGATGGGCTGCACACGCACCCCGCTGGGCACCTCCACGCCGCTTACTTGCAGCCCCGGAAACAGCTCCGCAAACACCAGGCGCACGGGTTCGAGCTTGGCCGGATTGGTAGAGCCGACAACCACCATGGCCTAGGGGTGCAGTCCGGTAAACTCGAGGCCCAGGGTTTCGGGCCAGCCCATCCGCACGTTGAGGCTCTGGATGGCATGGCCTGCCGTACCTTTGACCAGGTTGTCGATGGCCGAGATCACCACCAAGCGCCCGGTGTCTTCCTCCAGCTCGAAGCCCACCTCGCAGTAGTTGGTGCCCTCCACCACCTTGGGGTCGGGGTAGCGGTGAATACCCTTCTTGAGCTTGACCAGGCGGATAAAAGGCTCCGCCCCGTACACCTTGCGGTAGGCCCCCCAGACATCCTTCTCGCTCAGGCCCTGCCGCAAGAAGGTCTGGGCGGTCATCAGGATGCCCCGCACCCGGTCGGTGGCGATGGCCGTCAGGTAAAGCTCAGGCTGGCCCGGCAGGTTCTCCCGAATTTCGGCGGTGTGGCGGTGGCCGGTAGGCTTGTAGGCCCGGATGCTGCCCGCGCGCTCGGGGTGGTGCGAGGCCAGGCTGGGCTCCGCGCCAGCGGCACTGGTGGAAATCATCAGGGTGGCGAAGATGGGCCCTGGAGCCAGCAGGCCCTCTCGCAGCAAGGGATAAAGGCCCAGAATGGTGGCCGTGGCGTTGCAGCCGCAACAGGCGATGCGGTTGGCGGTTTTGAGGGCCTCGCGGTAGAGCTCGGGGTTGCCATACACCCACTGGCCCAATAGGTCGGGGCGGGGGTGATCCTCAGCATAGTACTTCTTGTAGAGCTCCAGGTTCTTCAGGCGAAAGTCCGCCGATAAATCCACGATAACCGGGGCCAGATGCTGGTATTTCTCGAACTCTTTGGCCGCCACCCCGTGGGGCATGGAGAGCACCAGGATGTCGCAGGGCTCGAGGCTGGCGGGATCCACAAACTTCAGGCTGGTGCGACCCCGCAGGTTGGGGTGTACCAGCGTTACGGGGTCGCCCATCATCCGGCGCGAGGTTACCTGCTTGACCTCGAGGTAAGGATGCTGCAGGGCCAGCCGCAAGAACTCGCCCCCCGCGTAGCCGGAGCCTCCCACAATCGAAATGGTTTTCTTCTCGCTCATAAGATCGATAACTTGCGCCTAGAAAAAGGCTCTATCGAAAAAGCTTTTGGGGAGTTGCGCCCTGATTTCTCCCAATCCAGCGTTTTGCGATGCCCTAAAGCATCCTCGAGCCTTTGCGTGCGGTTCGCCTGCCGGCAACCCCACTCACAGCTCTAGCGACGGATGCTCCAGGCGTACTCCAGTATCTTGGCTGGAATGTCCACCCCAGTGGTGCTTACAGAGTTTTTGAACTCCATGGTGTGGTTGACCTCATTTACCAGCAAGCCTCGAGGGGACTCGAACAGGTCAATAGCCACCACCCCACCCCCCACCGCTTTGGCCGCCGTTACAGCCAGCGCGGCCAGTTCGGGCCTCACCGGGCAGTTGGAGGCCTTGCCCCCACGGGCGGTGTTGGTAATCCAGTGGTCCGAACTGCGGTAGATGGCCGCAATGCAGCTATCCCCTACCACAAAAGCCCGGATGTCCCGGCCTCCTTTTTCCACCAGCTCTTGTATGTAATAGAGCTGGTGCTGGTAGCCGCCCAGCACCTCCTTGTGCTCGAGCACCGTTTCGGCGGCATCGCGGTCGCGGATGAGCGAGAGCAGGCGGCCCCAGCTCCCCACCACCGGCTTCATCACCACCGGATAGCCCATCTGCTCGATGAGCTTCAGGGCTTCCTCGGCTTCGGTAGCCAGGGCGGTCTTGGGCTGGGGAACCCCATGTGCTGCTAAAGCGCAGCTGGTGGCCCACTTGTCCCCGCAAACCTCGATGACCTCCGGGGCATTGACCACCGGAATCCCCAGACTCTTGAGATAGCGCGAGACCGCCAGGCCCTTGCTCTGTGAGACCAGGCGCTCCACCGCACAGGTAACACCCTCGAGCTCCGGTGGACGCTCCCCCAGGCGCATGGGCATCTGTTTGGCATAGATTTTCTTGAAAGGAATGCCCAGCCCCTCAGCGGCTTTGAAGAGCATCTCCTCGTCGGGGCGGATGCGGTCGTACAGAATCGCTAGCATACGCAAAGGGGCGGGTCGTTGGAGGGCAGGGTCTGGGGCTTACCTCCCGGCCTGCCCTCCAGGCCCAACCTTACTCGCCCCAGTCCTCCGCTTCTTCGGGGGCCGCTTGTAGTTTGAGGGGCTCCAACCCCACCACCTCGAGCTCCGCACCGCAGGTTTCGCAAACCACCAGCTCCCCCAGTTCGGGGTTCTCCAGCTCAATCGGGCTTCCGCATTCCACACATTCGGCTGTCATGGTCTCTCCTTTCCTCACATTGCTATGCTTCAAGCCGCCGGCCACCGGCCATTGGCTGTTAGCTCAGGCCAGGTCTTCCTCGTCCTCTTCAATATCCGACCAGTCGGGCGTAAAGCGGTGGCCACACTCCGGGCAGACCACCTCGTCTTGGCTATCCACCTCGAAAGTTAGACCGCACTCCGGGCAGTCTACAAAAAGTCCCTCCTCGCCGTCTTCGATAACCACCACTTCCAGCGGGTCGGTGGATAGAATCTGCAGGTAGGCCCCGCAGGACTCACACTCGAAAAAGTCGTCGGGGGTGAGCTCCTCGAGGTCTTCAGCAAGGAGGTAGTTGGCTTCACCGCATTCCGGACAGATCACTTCCAGGTCTTCCATAAAAACCTCAACCCCTTCAGTTTACCCGCCGGTGCGCTCGCCAGGGAAACGCCCGTACTTGCGGTAATACTCCAGAATGCTGCCTTCCTTGAGGGCTTCCAACAAAAAAGCCGGTGGGGGCTTTAGCAGGAAGGTTTCGGCCCCCCGCCGCAGAATGCCCTGCTCTAAATCCAGCTCCACCTCATCGCCATCCTGCAAAGCATCTACCACCTCTGGCGCCTCGAAAGGCATAATGCCCAGGTTAACCAGGTTGCGGTAGAAGATGCGGGCATAGCTTTTGGCGATAATGGCCTTGAGGCCCAGCTTGCGCAGGGCTTCCGGGGCATACTCCCGCGAGGAGCCCAGGCCTGTGTTCTTGCCGCAGACCAGGATGTCGCCTGGCTGGTAGTTGGGTGCAAAATCGGGGCGAAGGTGGGCAAAGGCGTAGGTATGAAACCTGTCCTCGCCCACCATAAAGGGCGCATACTTGCCCGGCAGAATGTCATCGGTGTTGATGGCATCGCCAAACTTCCAGACTCTAGGCATAAGTTGCCTCCTCCAAAGCCTCCGGGGTGGTGATGTAGCCGGCTACCGCAGTTGCGGCGGCCACCCGGGGCGAGGCCAGGTAAATCTCGGCGTCGGCTGCGCCCATCCGTCCCCTAAAGTTGCGGTTGGAGGTGCTCACGCACACCTCGCCCGGTGCCAGCACGCCCTGGTGCCGTCCCATACAAGGCCCGCAGCCAGGGGTTCCCAGCGTAGCCCCGGCTTGCAGCAAGGTGAGCAGGGTGCCGTCGGCGGTGGCCTGCTCGAGCACCTGCGACGAGGCCGGAATAACCAGCAACCGTACCCCCGGCGCCACCTTACGGCCCTTCAGAATTTCGGCCACCTGGTGTAAGTCGTCCAGCCGCCCATTGGTACAGGTGCCCACAAACACCTGGTCTACCTTTTTGCCCCTTACCTTTTCTACCTCTTCCACGTTGTCCACGTAAAACGGCACCGCAACCCGTGGGGTAAGGTTAGAGAGGTCAATCTCGACTTCCCTGGTATACACCGCGTCGGGATCGGGCGACAGCCAGCCGGGCACGTCATACATCTGCAAAATCTCTCCGCTGGGCACCACCAGCCCACACTTGGCCCCGGCCTCCACGGTCAGGTTGGCCAGGGTCAGGCGTTGGCTGCGGGTCAGGGACTCGGCCCCATCCACCAGGTGCATCTCGATGCTCATGTAGGTAGCCCCATCGGCAGTGAGCAGCCGAACCATCTCCAAAGCCGCATCCTTGGCCGTTGTGCTGGGTGCAAGCTGTCCCCGAAAAGTTACCTTGACCGTTTCTGGCACGCGCAACCAGGTACGCCCCGAGGCGGCGGCCAGTGCGATGTCGGTAGCCCCCATCCCGCTACCAAAGCAGCCGATACCCCCATAGGTGGTGGAGTGGCTGTCCGAGCCCAGCACGATGCCCCCCGGCAGGGCCAGCCGCTCTTCCACCAACACCTGGTGGCAGATACCCCGCCCCACGTCAAACACCCGGCAGCCGTACTGCTTGCCCCACGCCCGGATTTCCTTCTGGGCCTTGGCCACCTCGACGTTGGCGGCGGGGGCCACATGGTCAATCACGATGGACACCTTTTCAGGGAAGCGCGGGGTGGCCTCGAGCTGCTCCAAGCGCTTGAAAAAGCTCCCGGCAATGGAGTCCACCACCATCACCTGGTCTACCTCAACCACCACCAGTTCCCCCGCCCTGACCTCACGGCCCGCTCGCTTGGAAAGAATTTTTTCCGCTAAAGTTAGCCCCATCGCATCCCCCATCAAAACGTGTTCTAATAAACCCTCAGTCCAGGTTCTCCAGCCGGGCAGTCGGCACCTCCTCGGGCAAGGCGTGGCGCAAAAGGCCGTGGGCTTCTGCGATTTCCAGCAAAAGTTCCTCGGGTTTCTTGCTGCGCCCAATTTCAGCGGTGCGGCTTTTGAACTCCTGCGCCACCTGCCTAGCCTGTTCTTTGCTGATGATAAAGTTCTCCACTTCCTTCAGGTAGTAGTAAATCAGGTTCCAGCCCGATAGGGGGCCCAGAAGTAGCTGGTTTTTGTCCACCCCAAAGTCGTGCAGATTGTGCGCCTCGTAAACTTTTTTCTCGTTCAAAACTGCTTTCTGGTGTACTCCGGCGGTGTGCGTGCGGTTGGTCAGCGAGACCGGCTCGGTATAGGGCACCAGCGTACCCAGAATGGAGGCCATAAGCACATTAAGCGGATAACACTGGCTCAGGTTGTACTGCTTTGGAATTTCGGGATAGCGCTTGGAAAGGTTAAACAGCACACCCGTAACCGAAGGAATGCCGGAGCGCTCCGCCAGGCCCCAGATGGAAGCATCCACATAACGCACCCCCGCCCGTACCGCCGCAATTACGTTGGCTAGGGCCAGGCCCCGGTCGTTGTGAAAGTGGCACTCCAGGGCGGCGTTGGGGTAGCGCTGGCGCAGCTGGGCCACCACCGCACTCACATCTTCGGGCTCCGCTACCCCCACGGTATCGGGCATGCCCAGGGTGTTCACATAGGGATAAACAGCATCGTACAGGCAAAAGATGTCCTCGAGCGGGGTGCGGAAGGCGTCCTCGGCGCTAAAGCGCAGGTAAAGGTCGGGGTGGGCCTTACGGGTTGTCCCAATCACCTCCTGGGCCAGCTGAACCGACTCTTCCAGGGATTTTTGGGCATTGTGCTGCTGGGCCAGGGGCGAAACCCCCAGGTAGAGGTTCAGGCCGTTGCAGCCTGTCTCGAGGGCCCGCTCGATATCATCCAGGTGGCAGCGGCAGTGGGCCAAAAACATCAGGGGCTTCTGGGTGAGGGCCCTGGCATGAGCTATCAGCTCCTGCACGTCCTGCGCCTCGGCCACCCCGACCACCGGCGAAAAAAACTCGAAATGGGTTACCCCTAACTCTATCAAGCCAGCCATCAGCACCTTCTTCTCTTCCAGCGTAAAGCGGTACTTCTCGGTGTCAAAGAGCAGCGGCGACTGCTGGCCATCGCGAAAGGTGGTGTCCACGATTTCGATACGGTGTGTTGAGGTGAGTGCTGCCATAACCTCCTTCATAAAAAAAACCGCCCGCAAGCAGTGTGCGGGCCGGGATACGCAGTTGCGCGGGCTAGCTCAGACCAGCCCCCCGGCACTGGATTTTTTTGCACTTAAGATCATCCTGGGGGAAGTGTACCCGTGCTCTGCTGGGGCTGTCAAGGCTGGCAGTCCAGCAATAAGACCAGCTAATGATGCCCAGGTCGGGCATCAGCGTTGTGAGGAATCTTTGTCTCGTTTGGCCTATTGCGCGAAATCAATCATCTCTGCGCGCAATAGGCGCCCAATGCCCCCTCGCGGCTCCCAACCATTGCAGCGCACCAGTACATGTACTGGGTGTCGGCTCAAGTTGTACTAGCGGCGTTCAACGCTGTTGGCGCGGCGCTGGGCTTCTTCCAGTACCTGCCTGGCGTTGGCGTTGCCCTTCAGAGCCCGCTCGAGGGCATCTTCTAAAAAGCTGTACCAGATGGTAAACTCGGGATCTTGCAACCAAACGTCGGCGTGTTCTACCTGGCCAAAAGCCACCCGGCGGCGGGGGTCTTCCTTGTAGAAGTCCTCCAGGAGGGGCTGGGCCGAGCGGCGCATGGGCATGTAGTAGGTGGCCTTGACCCATCGGGCAATGTTGGCGGGCTCTATCAGGAAGCGCCAGAAGGCTACTGCGCCACGGGCTTGCTGCTCGCTGGCCCCGCGGAGCACCACCAAGGTACCGCCAGCCAGGGGCACCTTCCCGCCCTCCGAGCGGGGAACTGCTGCCACGCCGAGCCTGAAGGGAATGGGCGCACGGTTTTCAATCAGCGGCCACAGGGTAATGGGTGCAATGCCCATAAAGGTCTTGGTGCGCAAAAAGTCGGCTACGGAGAACTGGGCCTCAGCAATGTTGCGGCTCTGGGCTACGTTCTTTCGAACCAGGTCTTGCAGGAACTCCAGGCTCTCCACCACTTTGGGGTTGGTAAAGTCGGGGCGGCCCTGGCTGTTGACGATAGACCCCCCTCGGCTCATCACCAACACCACAAAGCTGTAGATGTCACTCGAGACCGTGTAGCCTTTTGCCGCGCGGGTGGTCAGGCGTTGGGCAGCGGTGGCTACATCGTCCCAGGTGCGTGGGGCACCAAGCCCTTTGGAGGCGAACTGGTCGGCATTATAAAAAAGCACCGGAATCGATAGGCCGATGGGCAGCCCGTAGGTACGGCCCCGCAGCTTGCCGGTCTCCAAAAATCCAGGATAAAAATCGCCCGGCAGGTTCCCCAGGTATTCGTCTAAAGGCAGGGCCACATTGTCCTGAGCCATCCGCCCCAGAAAGGAAATTTCGGCGTGAAATAGCGCTGGCGCGCCCCCAGAACGCAGCGCGGCCAGTAGCTTCAGGCCCCCCTCACGGTAGTCTCCCACAAAGCTGGGCACAATCCGGTAGTCCCGTTGTCGAGCGTTGAACTCGCGGATCATCTCCTCCAAAGGCTGCTGGCCCGGAGGACCCGCAGTGTGCCAGAAAGGGATATCTACCGGGCGCTGAGCCAAGGACCATCCCAGCGCAACCAACAGCACAATCAAAAAACGCATCTGCTTCACCCTCCGGGGTTTGCTGCTGGGCAAACCCCGTCCTAGTTTGCCACACCCTGGATGAGAAAAAAGTTCGATCCAACCAAGAGCGGCTGGCTTACCCTTTAAGGCCTTCCTCAAAGGTTTCCACGATTCTCCGCTCGTAGAGCAAATAGATGATGACCAGCGGCAGGGTTGCAGCCAGGGCCGCCGCCGACAAGGGCCCCCAGTCGGCGGGGTTCTGGCGCTGCAAATCGGTGATCCAGGTCTGTACCGTTTTGAGCTCTTTGCTGCCAGCCACAATTCGCGGGTAGAGCACCAGGTTCCAGTGGGCAGCAAAGGCCAGCACCCCCGCCGCGATCAGCTGAGGGCGCAAGAGTGGCAGCAGAATGCGGCTCAGCAAAACGCGATGGCCGGCCCCATCGAGCCGGGCGGCCTCGAGCAGTTCTTCTGGAACCGTACGCATCCCCTGGAAAAGCAGGTACACGATGAAGGGGCTGGCAGCAAAAGGCAGCACCAGCGCCCAGATGGTGTCTAAAATCTTGAGCCCTACCAGCAGGCCATACAGGGGAACCAGCAACAACTCAACGGGAATAGCCAAAAGCACCAGAAAGAACGGCAGAATCCTGGCACCTTCCTTAATGGCGTAGGCCGCCAAAAAGCCGGTGGTGAGCTGAAGCAGGGTTACGCTCCCGGTCAGGAGCACCGAGAACACCAGGCGGCCCCAAAAGCCTTCCCAGAATCCTTCGCGGCCCAGCACCTCGAAGTTGGCCAGGCTAAAGCCCAGTTTCCCAAAAATGTCGCCGCTAAAGACCGCTTCTGGTGGGATGAAGGCTGCATAAGCCATCCAGACAAAGGGCAGGGCCACCAGGAAGGCCACCGTCCAAACCAACAAATGCCCTAACCAGCGCACAAACACACCTCCAGGCAGAAGGGCGGGGTAGCGCAGAAAGTCTGTCCAACCCGGCTGGGCTCGAGCCCAGGGGAAATGTGCGGTTCAGAGTACGCAAGCCGCATAACTTTCCCCTTCATTTCTCCTCCCGCAAAAGCCGGGCCTGGGCCAGGGCAAAAGACAGCGTCAACAACAAAATGATTACCGTGAGGGCAGCCGCATAACCAAGGCGGCCCGCTTCAAAACCGGTCTTGTAGAGGTAGTAACCCAGCACCTCGGTACCACCAAACGGCCCCCCCCGGGTCAGCAGGAACACCGCTGTATAGCCTTGCAGGGTCAAAACAGTGCCAATCACCACCAAAAAGGTAATGGCCGGGCGCAAAAGGGGCAGGGTGATAAAGCGGAAGGCCTGGGCCGGGGTCGCCCCATCTACGGCGGCGGCCTCGAGCAAGGTCTTGGGAATGGCCTTCAAGCGCGCCGAGACCACCAGCACCCCGTAGCCAATATGCCGCCAGATGGTAAAAAGCATAATGAGCACCAGGGCCCAAAACGGACTCTGATCCCAGCGTGGCACCGGAACCAGCGAAGCCAGTGCGCCGTACTCGGGCGAAAACAGGGTGTACCAGGCCACCGCAGCACCACCTAGCGTGACCAGCCCTGGCAAGAAGAGCAGGGCCTTGATGGGGCGCTCGTAGGGCTGGCCATCCAGGGCTAAGGCCAGCAGCAGCGAAAGCAAGACAAAAGGAATCAGGGTCATGAATGCAAAAATCAAGGTGATGCGCAGGCTGTTGTAAAAATCCGGGTCGCGCAGAATGTTTTGGTAGTTTTCAAGGCCAATGGGTGTAGGCTCCGACAAGCCCGACCAGTCCCAGGTTGAAAAGCGCAGCACATCCAAAAATGGGTACAGCAAAAACAGCCCCAGCAAAGCAACTGCTGGGAGTGCGAACCAGAAAGCGTTATTGCGACCCATGTTTCATCCCTGTCCAGCAATAGCCAAACAACATCAGGGTACTATACCAAAACTCCCGTACGGGTGTTTGCATCGCACTTTTGTTTTTTTGGAGTTTTCGAAAATAGCGCCACAGCTTTCCCGTGCCAATACATGCTTCTAGCCCGCCGCCGCTCCTGGTGCCTGCTCAGCTTTGCGTCAGCGGCGCAGGCAACAGGAAGGCCCCTTCGTGGACACACTGTAAAAATACTCTGACCACATCGGGGTCGAATTGAAAACCCGCCTGGCGCTTAATTTCTGCAACAGCCTGTGGCACAGGCCAGGCCTGTTTGTACGGGCGTCTACACACCAGGGCGTCAAAGACATCTACTACTGCTACAATTCGGGCCTCCAGGGGAATGGCTTCGCCTTTGAGGCCGTCTGGGTAGCCTCCACCATCGAAGTGTTCGTGGTGCGAGCGCGCAATGCGGCTGGCCATTTGTAAGTAAACCGACTTACCCCCCTCAAGCAGCGAAGCACCCACCACAGTATGGCTCTTCATGAACTCATACTCTTCTGGGGTAAGCCGGGAAGTTTTGCGGAGTATGGCGTCCGGTATTGCAATCTTACCTATGTCGTGCAGGGGAGCCGCCTGACGAAGCGCTTCCACCACAGCGGACTCCAGGCCCAGGCCCTGCGCAATTTTGCAGGCGTTTTCGGCAACCCTGTGCACGTGCTCACCCGTATCGTCATCGCGAAATTCGGCGGCGTGCGCCAGGCGTCGAAGCACATCCAGATGCGCTTCGTGCAATTCCTGGGTACGGGCCCGCACGGCTGCCTCCAGGCGCGAATTCTCATCTTTCAGCTGCAGGTGCAGGTAACGGGTCTGGAGCAAGCGACGCACCCGTAAGGCAACCTCGAGTAAGTCAAAGGGTTTTTGCAAAAAATCTTCAGCCCCAAGCTTCAGGGCTCGGCGCTTGGCTTCGGCTGTGGGGTCGGCGGTAAGCACAAGCACCGGCAGGTATTCACCGTCCACCTGGCGCTCCTGCAGGTACTTGAGTATTTCAAAGCCATTCCGTTTGGGCATGTGCAAATCCAGCAGAATCACGTCGGGCCGAAATCTGCTCAAACACTCTTCAAAGCGGGTTGGATCCGTGGTGGCGTAAATGCGGGAAAACCCCACACGCTCGAGGGTTCTTTGCAACAAAGCCACGTTTGTCGGCTCATCATCCACAATAAAAACGGTCATGTCTTCTAATTGCATGGTTCCATCCTTCATGGCCAAAACAAATCCCCCGACACTTACCTTAGTGCCTGCAAAAAAAACGTGGGCAAATTCAACCAAGGGGGCCATTGCTTATGGGTAATTTGTGGAGTATACCAGGCTTGGCAAAATAATGTGGGTTATTTGCACTTTAGGAAGCCCGTTTGTAGATAAGTGCGTGCTGGGCGAGTTTTTTGGGATTCGCGGACAGCCCCTATGGCTTGGCTGCGGTGGGGCACGTTGGTGCAAATATAGTGTGGCACGGGGTTTATGGCCCCCGCTTCAAGTGTGTGCTATCTGAACCAAACCGCCCGACCCGGCCTGCCTAAGCTCATGACAGGTGGTCAGCTTTGCAAACGCTTGCACACTCAAACCAGACCAAGTCCCACCCCATACGGGTGTCAAGGTGCAGGGGTACAGGGTTGACCGAGGCGGCTATGAAGACTGTTCTGCGGGATATTGAGGACAGTCGGAGCCTGAGAAGCAGTCCGGCTAAAGCGAAAGGGCTTTATTCCGCCGGACTCAATATCTCGTTCGAAAAGCTAAGTTCGGAGGTGATGATCCGTGATTCCCAATCTGGGCACCAAGGGAAACGGGGAGCCAGTGGTGCAACCGGCCGAACGCTATGGCGTTACTGCTGCGCACTGGATAGCCCCTATACAACAGAAGCTCCTTGGATTAGCACTGATGGTTCTGGCTGCAATAACCTTAACCGCGTGCTCATCGAATCAAAGTCAGGTAGGCATTGAAGTTACGCCTCAAGCCGTACCTTATGTGGGGGGGCAGGTAAATCTTAGCTGGAATATAGAGGGGGCCCAGTTTTATACGGTTCGTAGCGAGCCCCCGCTGCCCGACCTGCCCCTTATCACCACCAGCTCTTCTGTCAGCCTCCAGCTCGAGGGCAACCAGAGCCCCGACCCTAAAAGTTATCGGGTAATTATTGAGGCCAATACCCCCAAAGGCCTCGAGCGCCTCATCGTCAACCTGCGCGTAGAGGGCAGGTCGGTCTGCTCCAGCAGCATCAAATCGCAAGCGCAGCTTCCTGCGGCCAAATCGGTGCTAAAAGCGACAGGGTTGGGCCACTTTGACGTACCGCACGTGGCAGGACGCCTGATCGTCTATCACAAGAGCGGCTTAAGCCTGCAAAGCCAAATCGCCAGCGCCCAAAGCCTGGGGGCCCAGTGGGTGCGGGATCTGGGGGGTGGCTGGAACCTGTACCGCACCCAGCCCGGCCAAGAGGCTAAGGTGGCCCAAAGTCTGTATCAGCACGGGCTGGGCCAGTACGTGCAGCCCGAGTACCTCTACCAGCCCGACAGCCTGGCCGTGCCCCCCCATAACCGCAGCTACCAGCTAGAACAAGCGCCCCTGTTTAGGCTTATGAACCTTGAGCAGGCCTGGCAAAAGCTAGATGAAGTGAAACCGGGGTGCGATGCACCGGTAGTCGCCGTGGCCGACACCGGGTTTTATACCCAGCGGGGCGACCTGGCGCCCAATTTGACTCCCCAAAATAGCTGGTTGGACGTAGTGGGAGACGAGATCGAAAACCCCCGCCCCGTCCGAGGTGCAGTAGAACCAAAACCCGGCGCCGGCGCCAACCACGGAACCCAGGTGGCGAGCATCATCGCGGCCACCACCAACAACGGCTCGGCCCTGGCTGGCACTGCCTATAACCTGCTGCGCGTACTGCCTATCAAGGTTTTCGATGCCAAGCGGCAGGCCGGTACGCTGCAAGTGGCCCAGGCGCTGGAGTACGCCGCTGGGGCAACCCAAATCGCCGGGCAGGTTTTCATCAACCCCACCCCGGCTCAGGTTGTCAACTTATCGCTTTCCATCTCCAAACCGGGTTTCCGCGACCCCTACCTCGAGCAGGTACTCGAGCAGGTTACCCAGCAGGGTGTGGTGGTGGTGGCCTCGAGCGGCAACGCAGACCTGCCCTCGGTGGGCTACCCCGCATCCTCGCCTTACGTCATCGCAGTAGGCGCCACCGACATCAACCAAGCCCGGGCAAAATGGTTTAGCGGCTATGCATCCAACTATGGCGCCGAGCTCGAGTTTGTTGCCCCTGGCAGCGGTGTACCAGTAGCCTACGGGCCCAGCAAGGACGACTACGCCCTGGCCTATGGCACTTCCGCCTCTGCACCTTTCATCAGCAGCGCCATCGGCCTGTATCTCCTACAGCAGCAGCAGCTTGGCAAATCTCACACAGACCGGCTGACCCAGGTACGCAACTGCTTGAAAAGCGCTGGGCAAAACGCTTCGGCCTGGAACAGCCAAACCGGCTACGGCCTCGTGGACGTGGCCAAGGTGGTGGATCCCCACAACACCGCCTGTTTTCCTAAGGAGTAGCCATGATCTGCAACCCAGATCTACATCACAAGTTTGTGCTGCTGTTTGAGATCAAAAACGCCAGCCCGCTCGACCTGTCCTTTCTGAGCAGCCCCCACCAGCTCGCCCAGGATGTGCGCTATGGGCTGGTGTTCGATGAGGCGATCAGGGAAGCGCTAAACCTGTACTTTGAGAAAGAGTCGTTGCCCGTGCTCAGAAAGTGGCCGGTCATTGAGCAAGCCTACGCCGCAAAGGGGGCTAAGGCCCTGTGTGCAGGGTTTTACAACCTGCGGATGTTTGGCCTCGTCCACCCCGCAGGGCACACCCTGATTCCGGGCCCAGTTCGCTTTTCGCTGGCCCGCTCGGTTGATCCTATCTTCCCGCTCACCTCGGGCCGCAATGCAGCCTATGGGCTTTACCGCATGCACGGATACTACACCCCCACCGCCGGAAAGGAGAACGGTGTAAGCGCATCGGATTTGGAACAGCTCTGGAAAGGACTATCCAGCGTGTTTGCACCAGATACCTCGAGCTGGCCTATCGAAACATCCATGCGGGGCTTGTGGGTCTTTACCCACCAGGCCAAACGAGCCGAGCCTATCCCCTCCAGGGAATTGTTCAACCTGGTGCAAACCCCAGCCCTAAAATCTCAGGCCCAGAAATTTGAAGACTACTCCATCCAGGCTCCTCCCCCGGGCAGGCTCGAGGCCATGCCCAGCGTCTTTCTAACCCAGTTTGCGTGAGGTTCCAATGCCCATCAGGTCATGGTTTCGTTCAGGCTTTTGTCCGCTAGCGGTTGGACTGGCTATATGCGTTGTTCCGGTAGCGAGCTACCTACAGATTCAGAATCTAAATCAGGCTATTTCGGCTTACCGAGCTCAGACATCCAGGTAACTGCTTTGAAGGGGTTCTCCTATGAAACCTGGAGATCTTCCCAACACCAAACCCCTCTCTGGGAAAACCCGGCCCTATCAAGCCAAAAAGCCGCACAGGGGCCTGCTGGCTGTATCGCTGCTGGCAGCAGTGGCGGCGGTTCTGCTGCTCTGGCACCACTCCTTCCTGGCTTCGCCTCTGTGGATCTGGCTGGTGCTGGGCAGTACAGCTTTCCTCTCGTACAGGAGCAGGCAGGTTTGGCAGCAGCTGCTTTGGGGCCAGAAGGAAACCTCCAATCAGCTGGCCCTGCTGGTCAGCGCCTTGCAGGTGCTGTCGACCCTTCCCAGTCGCGATCAGGTGCTCAGGGCCATGCCCGAATTGCTCGAGCAGCAAGCAGAGCGCATCACGGTATGGCTGCCGCAAATAGACCGATTGCAGTTGTATTATTCCAGCACCCCGTCGGCAGCCAGTACCCTCGAGCAGAGCGTAGCTCAGCGGGCCTATGTGCAGGGTTCCATCGTGTATGAGGAGGAAACCGAAGGGTTTTCGCAGATGCCAAACACCCCCCGCAGGCCTCGCTGGCTACAGCGGGTGCTTGCCAGAATTACGCCCGGCCCAGGTAGACAAACCCCACCAGACCGGCAACCCCCCAGCCGTTGTATGGCCATTCCCCTCTTCGAGCACGATGAGGTTGCTGCTGTGGTATGCCTGAAGCGCCGCCGCGATTTTCAGCCTCGAGAACAGGTCTGCTTCGATCGCTTCGCCAAAACCGTAAGCAACCGCCTTACCTGGATTGCCGAGCAAGCAGAAGCCCGGCTGCTTCATCAGCTTTCCATTTCACTGGCCGCTGCTGGTTCGGTAAAGGAGCTTGCCGAGCGGGCACTGGTGCTGCTGGCCTCGGGCCTAAACGCACCACACGGCGTCATCTTGCAACAACAGGGCCAGCAGTTACGCACTTTAGCTCAATACCAGGCAGTGCAAACCCCGGGTGCAGCCTGGAGTCCCCCCACATCCGCCAGCGAGCGCCTGTTCTGGAAGGTTTACCATACCGGGCAAGCTGTTTTTGTGGACAACCTGGCCCAGGAGGGCAGCCCCCTAGCCGACCATCACGGGAGCCTCGCAGTTCATCCCATTACCTTGCCCAACATGCCTCGAGCCCGCGTACTGCTGGGCCTGGCCCACCCGCAACCCCACCGATGGAAACCTTCTGAACAAAACCTGCTGAACCTGGCCTGCCGCTCTATTAGCCTGGCGCTGGAGGGCGCCCTGGCCCGGCAACGCCTGGAAACCGTGCTCGATCTATCGCACCAGGCCGCCCTGGATAACTCAGAGAGCCTCTACCAGCAGGTGTTGAATTCGGCAGTGGAGCTCATTCCAGGTGCAGAAGCAGGCAGTCTGCTCGTGCGCCAGGGGGAGCGCTTCCACTTTAAGGCTGCGGTGGGCTACGACCTCGAGCACCTCAAAGACATCACCTTTACTGAGCAGAACCACCAGCAGTGGTACGGAGCCAACCTCGAGGGGTGGTATAGGGGCGAACCGCGCATCCTATCCAATGAATGGGCATCCATCGAGGCACACAGTGTTAAAAGCTCCTCGGCTGAGGCAGACCTGGCCGCTTATACCAGGCGTATCCAGTCCAACCTGGCCATTCCGGTGCTTTATCAAGGGCATGTGCTGGCCCTGCTCAATCTGGACAGCTTCCACGACACACGGGCCTTCGGCCAGGATTCTTTAGAGGTCGCTCGCTTTTTTGTTACCCCTGTGGCAACGCTGCTTCACCAGGCGCACACCCGTCAAAGCCTGGCAGAAGCAGCCCTGACCGATTCCTTGACGGGCCTTGCCAACCGTCGGGCCTTTAATGCCTTTTTCGACGAGGAATTGGCTTTGGCAAAGCGGTATCGGCATCCATTTTCGCTGCTGCTGATGGACCTGCAAGGCTTCAAAGCCATAAATGACCAGCTAGGGCATGCCCTGGGCGACGAAGCCCTGGTAAGGGTGGCCGAGGCCCTAAAAAGGACATGCCGCGAATCGGACGGCTTATTCCGCTTTGGCGGGGATGAGTTTGCCGCCGTATTGCCTTATGCCACAGAAGAACAAGCCCTTCATGCTGCCCAACGCTACGCCAGGGCCATCCAGGAAATCGGCATCAGAGGCTGTACCCTGGGGGTAAACATTGGCGTGGCCACTTACCCCCTGGATGGCTCCGACAAGGAAACTTTGCTGCGGATGGCAGATGAGCGCATGTATGCAGCAAAAGAGCGACGCCTCAGCGTTTTGCAGGAGCCCGGCTTTACGCTCGACAGGCCAGGTTGAGTTTGCAGTCCACGCTTGCATCGGTGGCACGAACCACATCATCGGCACAGCCAAAAACAATCACACTCCCAAACCAAGACTGGGTGTAGCCTTGAATAAGGGTGAGAGCAATGCGCTGGCACAAGCTATATAGCCGCTGGGTGTTGCAAAGGCATTTTCGCTTTGCAAAAGAACATCTGGGTGATTATTTTTTCGATGCCCTCACGGCTTATGCCCTGGGCCTGGGCAAGCTCGGCATCCTCGAGGCCAAGGAGGCCGCCTGGGCCTTGAGCGAGTTGCGCAAAGACCCCATTCCGGGCTTTAGCGGGCAGCTCGAGGACGTTTTTTTTACCATAGACTTCCACCTGCGCGAGCGCTTCGGTTCCGAGGTGGCCGGTGCGCTAAGGCGGGGCCTCTCGCGCAACGACCTCGACCTCACCGTCTTTCGCGCATATGCCTGCGAGCGGCTCTTGCGCATTTTGGCCGCTTTGTCCGACCTACGGCGGGAGCTGCTGGGCCTGGGCCAGAACCACCGCCAGACCCTCCTCACCGCCTATACCCACCACCGCCCGGCCCAGCCCACCACCCTGGGACACTACCTCACGGGAGTGGAAAACCTGCTCTCGCGCGATTATCAGCGCTTGCGCTCGGCTTTCCTGACCACCGACAAGTGCCCTTTGGGGGCCTCGACCCTGGCCGGCAGCCCCTACCCGGTAGACCGCAAAGCCCTGGCGCACTGGCTGGGTTTTGGCGGAACCCTCGAGCACACCTACGACGCCATTGCCGCAGGCGACTGGGCTTTAGAGATCGCCTATGCTCTGGCAGGCATGGCTACCAGTTTGTCGCGTCTGGTGGCCGACCTTCTGTTCTGGGCCGAACAGGGGGGGTTCCTGGTGGCCGAAAAAATCAGCCAGGGCTCTTCGATCATGCCGCAAAAGGTGAATCCGGTGGTTTTGGAGCACGTGCGCGGCTTCCTGGCCGAGCTGATGGGCGGCCCCACCACCCTGGGCCACCTCAACTACAGCACCCCCTTTGGCGACGTCAACGACCACGGCCCGGCGGTACTCGAGCCCCTGCACAGCCTGTTCTACGCTGCCGAGGGGGCCGTGGCGCTTCTGCGGGTGGCCTTGCAGGAGAGCCGCTTTGTGCCCGAGGTGCTGGCCCAGGGGCTGCACGACCGCAGCGTGCTGGCCTCCGAGCTGGTAGATGTGCTGGTTTCCCGCAAGCGTCTGCCGCTGGCCGAAGCCTACCCCAAGGTGCAGGGGATGCTGCGCGAGCTGAGCAGCAAAGGCCGCACCGTGGCCGAGCTGGGCCTGGACGACCTGCAAAGCCACCTGGGGTTTGGCGACCCCGAGCTGTTGCAGGCTTTAGAGCCCGAGCGCTTCCTGGCCCGGCGCAAAGTGCTGGGGGGGGCCGCCCCCGAGGCCCAGGCGGTCTACCTGGACTTCGCCCTGAACCGGCTAAAGCTCGAGCGCCTGGAGCTCAAAGAGCTCAAGCGTCGCCGCCGCAAGGCCTTGCGAACGCTGGCTCAAGAGCCTTTGAGCCTGCTGGCGCAGCCTGCCCAGGCCTCGACATAACGCACCAAGGTTTTCACACAACCCCGCATCCAAAGCCTGTAAGCCAGTGCTGGAAAGGATGGCCCCAAAATGACCAAAACCCATTGAGGGAGCTTCTCGATCTGGCCTATGGGCTACAATCTTGAGTATGCTCGCATTGAAGCGCAATCGACTCATCAAGCACAAACCCACTGCTGTGTAGGTGTACAGGAGGCGTATGCTCGAGACCCGTCTACAACCCCACCGTGAATACCTGCTGGCCCATATGCCCGGCCAGAAGATGTTTTTAGCCCTCAAGGTGCGCCCCGAGGCCCAAGCCGCCAGCGCCCGCCCCCAGCTCGCTATCGCTTTTGTGGTAGACACCTCCGGCTCGATGCGCGAGGTGGTGACCGAGCCCACCCAGCGCACCGGGCAGAGCGTGCGGGTAGACGGCAGGGAGTACGAGGTGGTGCGCGGGGCCAAGAGCAAGATGGATCTGGTGGTGGAGGCGCTGCAAAGCCTGCTCAATAGCCGCCAGCTCGAGCCCACCGACCGCCTGGCCCTGATCAAGTTCGACGACCACGCGGGCGTGGTGCAGCCCTTTACCGACGCCGCCCACAAAGCCCGCTTGATGGCCGCCGTAGAGCAGCTGCCGCAGTTTTCCGGCGGAACCCACATGGGCGCGGGCATGCTGGAGGGCATGAAGCAACTGCAAAAAGAGTCGGGCAGCCGCCGCATGATTCTGCTGACCGACGGACAGGCTTTCGACGAGCCGCTGGTGGAAGAGGCCGCAGCGCAACTGGCCGAGGCCCACATCCCGGTAACGGCCATTGGCGTGGGCGACGACTGGAACGACGACCTCCTGATGGCCATTACCGACCGCACCCAGGGCAGGCCCTTCCACATCGTGCCGGACACCCAGAACCCCATGCCGCCCAGCCTGAAGGCCAGCGAGCTGCCCCAGGCCATTCTGGGCGAGCTGGAAAGTGCAGCCAGCGAGGTCATCACCGACATTGGCTTGTCCGTCCGAACAGTTAAGGACGTAACCCTGGATAGGGTGACGCGGGTGTATCCCACCCAAGCCGAAGTGGAACAAAAAACGCCCTACCCCCTGGGCAACGCGGCCAAGGGCGACTGGACGGTATTTATCCTCGAGTTTACCCTGCCGGCCCGCCCCCCTGCGCGCATCCGCCTGGCCCAGTTAGGTCTGACCTACCAGGTGCCGGGCCAGGGCTACCGGGGCGAGGTTCCCCCCATGGACGTGGTGGTGGAGTTCACCACCGACGAGGCCCTGGCCGCCCGCATCGACCCCGAGGTGATGCAGTGGGTGCAGCAACGCAACATCGAGATGCTGGTCAAGCAAGCCACCCAAGAGGCCCGCACCGACCCCGCCAAGGCTGCCAAGACACTGGAACTGGCCCGCAACCTGACCGTCAAGCTGGGCAACAGCGCCATGACCCGCGCCCTCGACCAGGCCGTGGGCGAGCTCAAGAGCAGCAAGACCATCAGCCTCGGCACCGCCAAGACCATCAAGATTGGGGCCAAAACCCAGGTGCTCAAGCAGGGGCCCGGCGGGGGCGACCTGCCCTCCGACGAAGAGATTCGCAAGATCACCGGCGCCTGAGGATGGAACGCTGCCCCTACTGCGCCTCGTCCATTCCCCCCGGTGCAGCCACCTGTCCGGCCTGCGGCATGGGCGTGGATGTGCACGGGGCCCATCACCTGCCGGTGGGCACCCGGCTCAAGGGGGGGCGCTACACCCTGGGCAAGGTGCTGGGGCAGGGCGGGTTCGGCATCACCTACCTGGGGGCCGACACCCAGGAAAACCGCCCTGTAGCCATAAAGGAACTCTTCCCCGAAGGCTCCACCCGCAGGCCCCAGACCCGTCAGGTGGTGCCCCCCACCAGCCTCTCGGGGGCTGGTTTCGCCGAGACCATGGAGAAGTTCGAGGACGAGGCCCGGGTGCTGAGCCAGTTCAACCATCCGGGCATCGTGCGGGTCTTCGATATTTTTGAGGAAAACGGCACCGCCTATCTGGTGATGGAGTTCCTGAAGGGCCAGACCCTGGGCAAGCGCATCGAGAAACAGGGCAAACTGCCCGCCCGCGAGGTGCAGGACATCGCCCTCAAGCTGCTGGACGCCCTGGAAGTGGTGCACAAAGCGGGCATGCTGCACCGCGACATCAAGCCCGATAACGTCTTCTTGCACCAGGATGGCCGGGTGGTGCTGATTGACTTTGGCTCGGCCCGGCAGTTTGCCCAGGGCAAAACCCAAAAACACACCCGGCTGGTCACGCCCGGCTACGCGCCGCTGGAACAGTATGGCACCGCGGGCAAGTTTGGCCCCTACACCGACCTCTACGCGCTGGGGGCCACGCTGTACCACGCGCTGATGGGGGTGGTACCCCCCGCCGCCACCGACCGGGTGCAGAGCAACCAACCCCTGCGACTGCCGCGCGAAACCCCCGATGGCCTCGAGCAGGCCGTCAACCGGGCCCTGGAGATTCGGGTGGATCGGCGGCCCCAGAGCGTGGCCGAGTTTCGGGCCATTCTGCTGGGCCAGCGCCAGCCCGCCCCCACCCCCGCTACCGGTAGCCTTTCGATCCGGGTCAGCCCGCCCCAGACCGCGGTGCGGCTGAAAGGCCCCAATAACTTTCAGCGAGTGGTGCGGGGCAATACCGACCTGGATGGTCTCCCCCTGGGCAGCTATACCCTGTATGCCGACGCACCCGGCTACCAACCCCAGCAGGTCAGGGTAGAGCTCAAAGCCGGGAGCCGCCTCGAGGCCCGCTTTACCCTGGTCCCCCTTAGGCGTCCGGCCCCGACCCCTGCGCCCCCACCCCAGCCCGCCCCCAGGCCCGTTCCACCCCCCCGACCCTCGCCCAACCCCACGCCCAGCCCGGCACCCAATCCAAACCCCGCTCCCCAAAGAGCTGCTCGTCACGACCTCTGGCTCAACTTGTTGACGCTAGCGGCCTCGGCATCCCTGTTTTATCTGCTCTACGAAGTACGTCCAACCACCCTGCAGACGCTTCTGCAGCCCCTAGATGACCGGCTGCAACGCGACTTCCACACCTGGGTGCCAGGCTACTCCGAAATTTTCCCCTGGCTGCGGGCAGGGCTTTACACCGCTACCGCGCTGGGCGTCTTTTACATCCTGAGCTTCCTGGTAACGCAGCTTGGCTGGCTGTTGCCGTTGCTGGTGCTGGGGGGTGCGGGGGTGCTTTATAACAGGAACCAGATCACGCTCGAGCAAGGGGCCCTGGCCGCAGCCCTTCTGGGGGGCGTGTACCTGGGGGTGTTGCTGCTGGAACGTTTTAGCTTCCCCCTGGCGGTGCTCCTGGGCCTGGTGGCAGCTTTTCGCTGGGCCGACCCCGCCCAGGGGGAAACCCTCGAGCCCGGCGGCCTGGCCGTGGCGGTGCTTATTCTATGTTTAGGTGGTATCGTTCGCTTGACCCGCGAACGAGGCAGAAAGGAGCGTAGTCCATGATGGTGTGCAAGGTATGCGGAAGCGAGAATCCCGATGGAACCCAGTACTGCGAAAGCTGTGGGGTCGAACTCACCCCAGGCCAGTCTCCCGAGCCCGTAATTACCGAGACCCCGGCCACACCCTCATCAGCGCCGGTTGAACCCGCCCCTCACCCGGAGGCCCTCCCGAGCACCCCCGAACCCAGCCCCGCCCCACCCCCTGCCCCCCTCTTCCGCCCGGCCCGGCTGGTCTTCAAGCGCTATGGCGCCCTCACCAACGAGAGCATTCCCCTGCAAGGCCCGCGCCTGGTGGTGGGGCGCTTTGATGCCTCGACCGGCCCGGTGGAGATTGACCTGGCCGGGGCGCCGGGGGCCGAGAATATCTCGCGCCGCCACGCCGAGCTGTTTTTCGAGGGGGTCTGGAAGGTGCGCGACCTGGGCTCTACCAATGGGGTCTTCATCAAGCGGGCCGGCGAGGAGGCTTACTCCCCCCGCCTGGTGGAGCCCGCCGAACTCCGGGATGGCGACGAGATTGCCTTTGGCAACGTCACGCTGGTCTTCCAGGAGGGTTAGTCATGCCGGGCCAGAACCCCGACGAAGAGGAACTGCAGGAAATTTTGCAGGCCGAGGCCGAGGGCATGACCCACGCCGACATGGGCCTGCCGCCGGAGGAGGAGCTGCCGCCCCCTGGCGTTCAAACATC
>NZ_JHVI01000032.1 GCF_000620065.1 Meiothermus cerbereus DSM 11376
AAGGTTTACCTACGGGGTCTGGCCTTTCCGGTCTGGGTCAGTTGGTACCGCTACCCTCTGCCCAAGGGGAAATGGGAATGGCGGTATGTGGTGGCCACCTTTCCCGCCAGCGGAAGGACGGTGCTCCTGTGGGGCAGGCGGAGGTTCAGCATCGAGCATTTCTTCAAGGCCATGAAAAGCGAGTTTTCTTTGGGGCAATTCGGCCAGAGAACCCCCTTAGGGGTGCATCGCTTCCTGGTGCTTTGCTTTCTCGCCTACCTGCTGGCGCACTGGGTGCGGATGGAGCAGGAGGGAGAGGGGCTGACCTGGCGGGAGGCGGCCAGGGAGTCCCTGCGCCTTCTCTTGCCCGGACTTGTAGCTCAGGCGGCACTGGGGGAACTTCATGCCCTAGGCCTCTGGCACCCACCGCCGGATGAAGTGAGAGGAAAAGCAGGTTTATGCAGGCTATGCAAGAGGTGCAAGTTTTGAGTTAACCAACACCTATACGCCGATGGCCCGCCCGGTGCCGGGGCTTTTTGAGGTGCTCAAACACTCTGGCAGGCGCAGCGGGATGTTTTACTCCTGGGAGCCCCTGCGCGATGTGGCCCGCCCCCTGAGCCTGGCGGTTTCAAAGCTAATTGCTTACGACCACAACCCAGAGGTCTCCGATGTGCGGGTGGTGGAGGCAGCGATGCCTTACATCAAGTCGGGTGAGCTCGATTTCACCTTCTTATATCTGGGCAGTGTGGATGAAGTGGGGCACCTGGAAGGCTGGATGAGCCCGGCCTACCTGCGGCAGGTGGAGCATGTGGACACCCTGCTAGGCCGGGTACTGGAGGCTTTGCCCTTAGACACGCTTCTTCTGCTGATGAGTGACCACGGCGGGCACCTCAGGATGCACGGCAGCGAGCACCCCGAGGATATGACCGTGCCCTTTATTGCCTGGGGGTCTGGGATTGCCAGAGGCCTGCAAATTGCCGAACAGGTGAGTCTTCTGGAGCTGGCGCCTACTGCGGCTGCTTTGCTGGGGGTAGTTCCAGAACCAGCCTGGGAGGGGCGGGTGCTTCGCTTGGGATAGTACATCCGAAGAGGGCGCCGCAAGGACGAAAGCGCTCGAGGTGGTTTGCGTTACGGGAACCTCACCTAAGTGGGCCGCTCCAGCGATAGGCGGTGGCCATGGCCCGACGGAGGTTCTGGGGGTTGGGTGGGCTTGCCAGGAGGCGCTCGAGTTCAGCCTCGCCGACGGCCTCGAGGGGCGGTGCGGTAGGCTCTTCACCGGCAAAGCGCATGGCCCGCCCCTCGGCTTTCCAGCGGGGCCAACCCTCGGGCTGGGCCAGGTGAAAAAGCTCGTGACGCAGGGTGCGCTCCAGGCCCCCCCGCTCCAGCAGAACCCGCAGGCGCTGGGTGTCAATCCGGTGCTTCTGACGGTTGGCGGTAGCAAGGATAAACCACGGCAGCCCGGTGGCGTGGGTGTAGGACTTCAGGTCGGGGTGGATGACCACGCTCACCCTTGGCGGAAGCGGGTAACCGGCGGCTTGCAGGTTCCGGCGGGCCTTTTGTAAGACCGCAAAAACCTCGCGCAGGTGCGCTGCATCGGCCTTTGCCGCGACCTGTACCACAAAACCGGGGGCGTGGGCGGTTTTCCAGGTTTGCGCCAGCGCAGGGCCCAGCAAGGCCAGCAAAATAACCAAAAGACGGGCAGGCGAGGGCATATTTCCCCTGCTGGTTTACTCCGTCACCCGCACCTGCTGGGCCGTTCCGACCCCCCGCACCTCCGGCTCGTACATCATCCAGGCCAGGGTGGGCAGCGCGGTGAAGCTGCCGGGGGTCTCGGCGCGCAAAACGTAGGTGAAGGTAACCGGCCCGCTCAGGTAACTGAAGAAGAACTCCACCTGCCGGTCGCGGACCTCCCGCCCATCGAACCAGTAGTTCCAGCCGTAGTAGTCGTCGCCGTAGCGGGAGCGCACCCCGGCGATGCGGAAGGAATCGTCGTTTTCCACCACCACCAGGCCGGCTGGGGTGGGTTCCTCCACCACCACATAACGCAGCGCGCCCTGCTCGGGGCGCAGGGTGAGGGTTACGACCAAAAGCTCGCCCAACTTCACCGGGCCGCTGAGGGGGCTGCGCTCGTAGACAAAACGTTCGGCTTTGGCATCGTAGCGGGGGGTAAGCTTCTGGTAGGTGCGGGCCACCCGCAGGCCTCTGGCTTCGGGCTGCAGGTATTCGCGTTCCTCAAAGTAGCTCAGGCTGGCGCTCACATACAGGCGCTGGCTGCCGATGACCTGTATCTCGTTCTCGCCTACCTTTAAGCCTTCCAGGCTTAGTTCGGCCCCTTTGGCCGGAACCTTCAGGCTCTGCGCCTGCCCATTAACCCGAATCTGCACCTCCTGCTCGCCGGGCTGTTCACCGGTCGCCTTCGCAAGGGCCAGGGCGGCTACCACCACCGCGGCGGTGTCCTTGGTGGAGACCCAGCGGGCCCCTCTGCGCTCCTGCATGAACCAGTTCACAATCTTGGGAATGGCGGGGTGGTTGGGGCGCAGCCGGGCCAGGGCCTCCAGACCTCGAGCGGTGGCCTCGAGGCGGTCGTCGTTCCAGGCCCAGCGCGGGGCCTGTACCTCCCAGTAGGCGGTGCGCTCCCGTTCGGTTCGCCTGGCCAGCAGACCCTCCAGGGCTTGCTCGGCCTGGGCCCGGTTGCCGTTTTGCAGATAGGCCAGCACGATGAGGGCATGGCCGTAGGGGGTGAGGTCGGGCCTCTTTAGGTAGCCTTGCAGGTAGCCAAAATCCAGCGGCGGGGCCTGCTGATAAGCGGCTCGGGTCAGGTGCGGCCGGTGGGCGTGCTGCCAACCCTTGGGTGCTCGGGCGAATTCCATCCCGATAGAGGAGCGTTCGTTGGGCATGTACGCTGGCCCGGCCAGGGCAAAGGCATAGGCGGCATAAGCCACCGCATCGGCGGCGTAGGTGTGGGCGTCGGGGCGGTTCAGGGTTTTGAGCAGGTAGGTCACGCCCTGCTCGAGCACCTCCTTACGCACCGGGTAACCGGCCTGCTGGGCTTGCAATAACCCGATTAGCACATGGGCCGAGATATAAAGCGAGGAGGTATCGTTTTGCCAGAAGCCCCAGCCACCGTCGTCGTGTTGGAAGTCGTAGAGCCGTTTGAGGCCGGCGGCCACAAAGTCGTCGAGGTTTTGTGCCAGCTCTGGGGGCAACTGGGCCAAACCCCCCGCTTGTTTGGCCAGTACGCTGGGCAAAAAGCGGCTCATGGTCTGCTCGGAGCAGCCATAGGGATAGCCGGCCAGGTACCCCAGGGCGGGGGTCACGGCGGCAGCCAGCGAGGGGGTGAGGTAGAGCCGGCCTTGCGTCTGGCCGAGGTCGGTGCGGGCGGGCAGGCTAAACCTCCAGCTATCCCCCGACTGCCCGGCCCAGCCCAGCTCCTGCTTGAGCCCTTTGGGGAAGATGGGCAGCCGGGTGCGCAGGGCATCGGAGGCAGCAGGGGTCAGGGCCGAAGCCTGCAGGGTGGCGCTGCCGCTCTGGTCGGCGCGTACCCGATAGCCGCTGGCAGCCCGGCCCCCCGCGGGAAGCTGCGCCAGGGTGGTGGGGGGGGTGAGCAGGCTGAGCCCGGTGGCCTCGAGCCGGAGCTGGCCGTCCTGGCTTTTTTCCAGGTTGTTCTGCCCGATGACCCGCAGCGTGGCCTGGTCCCCGCGCACCAAAAAGCGCGGCGTGCTCAGCCGGGCAATCACCGGCAGGGTGGTGGTTATGGTCTGGGTGGCCTGTCCCACGCTGTCCGAAAGCGAGATGGCCCGGGCCGTCAGGCGCCACCGGGTCAGGTTGTCGGGGAGGCGGGCCTCCACGCGGGCCTCGCCCTGGGCGTCGGTTTCGACCTCGGGCAGCCAGAGGATGGTATCGCGGAAGTCCTCGCGCACCTTGGGGGCGGCCAGCGCCTCCTTGCTCTGCCCAAATACCGCTTTGTCCATGGGGGCTCGAGCCGCTGTGGCGGGCGCGGGGGCCACGTTGCCAAAGTAGTAGCCCCCGGCGGTCTGGGTGCCCACCACGTTGGACCTCAGGCCCCAGAAGAAGGCCCGGATGTCCGGGGCCTTTTCGGAGCGCACCAGATAGATGGCCTCGTCCACCAGGCCCAGCGTGACCTGGCTCTGCACCGGGCGCCCGTTCCTATCGGTTACCTTGAGGCGGTAGACGGCGGTTTCGCCGGGTTTGTAGGTGGCCTTGTCGGAGGAGACCGCTACGTTCAGGAATTTCTCCACGGGCGGCAACAAGAAGCCCACCACGTCGGAGTAATATTCGCCGCCCCCCAGCACCGTAACCGAGAGGTAGCCGTTGGGGGCCATTTCGGGGGTGAGCTTTAGCTCGTAGGTGAAGGTGGAGCCCTGGAAGCGTACAATTTCGGGCTTGCTGAGGCGAGGGCCCTCCAGGTTTACCAGCGCCCAGCCGTCCGAAACCGGCGACTGCACCACAAAGCGGGCCGTCTGGCCCACCCGGTACTCGGGCTTGTCCACAGTGATCTTCAGGCTCTTGTAGTCCCAGTACCAGTACGAACCATCCGAGACCCAGACCCAGTCCTCGGCCTGGGTGGCCCGCCCGGCGCGGTCGCGGGCCTGCACCACCAGGGCATACGAGCCCTGCTTGGGCAGCTTGAGCTTTATGGTGGCCTGGCCTTGGGCGTCGGTGCGCCCCTGGACTCGGGCTCCCGGCTCGCGCTGCTCGCCCCGGCCCCGCACCCAGTAGGCGCGGTTGGCGCTCAGGGTAAAGGGCACCGAGACCGGGTTGCCCTCCAGGTCCTGGGCCCGCACGGTGGCGGTCAGGGTGTCCTGGGTCTGGTAGGCGTACTGGTCGGTGCGGATGTCGAGCACGATGCCGGCGCGGTAGGCGGTGAGGAAGCCGGTTCCGCTGATCTCCCGCCCGGCTTCGTCGCTCACGCCAGCCTCGAGGGTCAGCCGGTAGTCCTCCCCCTCGGGTTTTAGGGGCACCTCCACCACCAGCTCCCCCTGGGCATTGAGCCGCCCCTCGCCGCGCTCGACGATCTTGCCCTCGTAGGTGTCCTCGTATGCCTCGGTCTGGTAGAAGCCGAAGCTCGAGACATAGGCAAAGCGGTAGTAGGGCCGCTGGATGAGGGCGTAACTGACCCTGCCACCCGAAACCGCCCCGCCAAACAGGTACTCGCCCTTCACCACAAAGCGGGCCTTCTCCCCCTGCACCGCCACGGGCTTCTCGGGGGTCACGCGCACGCTGTACTCGGGCTTGACGAACTCCTGCACCTCGAACTCACCTGTATGCTCCCGGCCTTGTATGCGTGCTACCAGCGTGTATCCCCCCAGCCGCGCATCCAGTCCGATGCGGAACTGACCGTTAAAGCTGCCGTAGCGGTCGGTGGTGAAGCGGCCCGAGAACACCTCGTTGTCGTCGTAGTCGCGCACCACCACCTCGACGGGCTGGCCCACAACGGGGCGCAGACCGCTGGTGCTACGGGCGGTGCCCTTGAAGAAGACCGTGTGGCCGGGGCGGTAGATCGGGCGGTCGGTAACCAGGTAGACCCGGTTTTGCTCCAGGTTCCAGCTTTGCCAGTAGGCGCTGCTAAAGGCCCAGGAAGTACCCGAGCGGGCTGCCACAAAAAGGTTTTCGGCGTTGGGCAGGTTGCTTTGAAGCTGGGCCAGCCCGCCTTCGGCCCGCACCTGCTGCACGATGCGCTTGTCCTTGGAAACAAAAATCTGGGCGGTGCGGGGCTGCCCGCTCTCCAGGCTGGCGGTATAGGTCAGTAGGCGCTCCGAATCCGACTTAACCACCAGCCCCAGGTTGGTCACCAGCACCAGCGTGGCCGAGGTGGGACGGGGGGTGCCGATCTGGGCCAGATACAAGCCCTCGGGCAGGCGCCCCAGGCTCACCTCGCCATAGGGCCTGTTCTGGGGGCGAAAGACCAGCACGGTGCGTACCGGCGACAAGTCGAGTTCGCGGGTGCGCTGAAAATCGCGCGGCCCCCCCAGCTCCACCACCTTTTGGGGGTTCTGAATCCGCAGCAGACGAATCTGGCTGCGGCCGCCTCCGGGCAGGAAATACTCCAGCCGTACCTGCTGGGTAGGGCTGTAGGTGCCGCCCCCGTACAACTGGGGTTCCGGACGCTGGGCCGACCCCGGTATCCAGCTCAGTAAAACCGCTCCTAAAATGCCCAACCCCGCTCGCCCAAAACCCTTCATAACATCTGCCTCCTGAATCCGCCTAAAAGACCCTGCGCGTGCAAACCAACAGAAGATGCTCGATTTCAGCCAAACCGACAACCTAGTCGCTCGCGAGTTTCCAGCGGTAAAACCCCAAAAAGTGGGGGTTGTCGGGCCGGGGGTGCCAGTATTTCTGGGGGTGCTTGCCCAGGGTTTCCAAGCTCACCATGCGCACTTCCCCCCCTTCGGAGGGGGCGTAGCCGGTGTGGTAGACCACCAGGTTGTTTCCCAGATACACCATGCTGTGATAGGCCGAGCCCCGGGCCAAAGGGCGCACAAAAAACAAGAGGTCGCCGCGCCGGGCCTTGTCCGGGGTGCGGCCCAGGAAGACGCTCGAGTAGCGCATCAGGTACATGGCGCTGGCCCACCCCACCAGGCGGCCTGCCTGCACATCGTCGGGACGGTAGGCCCCCGGGGCAATGCGGAAGACCGCACGGCCAATCTGGGGCAGGGGATAGGCGCTAATGGGAGGGGCCTGCACCCTGGGCAGGTAGGGGAACTTCTGGAACCAGGCCGCAGTCTTTGGCTTCAGGGCCTCAAAAAAGGCAAAACGCAGCAGGCCGGCGCAGTCTTGCTCCTGGGGTAGCCAGGCGGGCGAGGGGGCGGTGAACTGGGCTTCGGCAATGGCGGCAAACCACTCCAGAAAAGCCTCGCGCTGGGCGCTGCTGTGAAACTCGGCAATGTCGGGATAGCCGTCCTGGTCGAGGTCGGCCAGGTTGGAAGGGGATGCGGGTAGGGGGGGTGCGGCCAGGGCCAGGGCCCCGGTCAAAATAAACCCCAGAAGCCCTACCCGCAGTATGCTGGCCCAGTGCGTCATGGTTAATTCCGATTGTAGCGCGAGCCAGGGTAAACTGGGCTTCGTCTAAAGGCCGTCTCAAGAGGGTGCGGAGCGCATGAACGAATGGAGCTGGCTTTGGCTTGGACTGGGGGGTTTCAGCCTGCTGGGCTTGCTATGGGCCGAGTGGCAGAAGCGGCGCACGGCTCGAGCCCTCTTCAAATCTCTGTGCTCGTTGGGCTTCCTGCTCTTTGCCCTTAGCCTGGGCCTGGATAGCTTATTTGCCCAGCTCGTCTTTGCTGGGCTGCTGCTTTCTGCGGTGGGGGATGTGCTTTTGCTGTTGGCCTCGAGCCGGGCTTTTCTGGGGGGTCTGGTGGCCTTTCTGCTGGCCCACCTGGCCTACCTGGGGGCTTTCTTGCAGGTAGGTGCGCCCTCCCTGTGGGGTTTGCTGCTGGTGCTGCTGGCCGGGTACTTCTGGATGCGCTGGCTGTGGCCCTATATGGGAGGCTGGAAGGCCCCGGTGCTGGCCTATGGGGTGGTCATCAGCCTGATGCTCTGGGTGGGGCTGGGTGTGCCTCGGCCAGAGGTGCGGCTGGGGGCGCTCCTCTTCTACCTTTCCGACCTGTTTGTGGCCCGGCAGCGCTTTGTGGTGCAGCAGCCGCTGAATCCGTTGCTGGGCCTGCCGCTTTACTATGCGGCCCAGTACCTGCTGGCCGGGTCGATGCGCTGAAGGCTGGCCCCGCTTCAAACCAGCCACACCACCCCATAGGGCGGTAGGCTGCCGGCGAAGTATTTGCCGCTAATCAGGTCGCGCCCCACCCGCTGGATGGGCTGGGGCCGGTTGGTCACGTTGATGTAGCAGCCCACCTGTTGGTCGCGGTAGCCCCGGATGATGCGCAGCACCTCCTTCGAGGCCATGATGGTCTGTGGTGCATTGGGATGAAAAGCCGGGTGAGACGCCCGCACCTTGAGCAGGTGGGTGAAGTGGGCCAGCACCTGGTGGGCGCGCGAGTGGGGATTGGAGAGCAGCCCATCGAGCTCCGGCCCGGTGAACTTGTGCCGGTTGAGGCGGCGGTTGATCCCGCTTTCTGCCAGGCCGGCATGGTCGGAGGGGGAACCAAAGAGGCTGTGGATGTAGACCCCTGGCACACCCTGCAAGCTCAGGAGAACGGCATTGGCGGCCATGAAGCGGGCAATCTTGAGGTCTTCGTCCTCATCGCTGTGCGGATGGTTGAGCGCATCAAATAGGGTCAGGCACAGTTCGTAGGGCACCGGGCCTTCCGGCGTGTCTTTGTAGTTGACCCGCCCTCCGTGATCGAGGGTCTGCTGAACGAGGGCAGCAATTTCTTCAGGCTCCAGAATGCCATTGGCGGGCACCACGCCCAGCCCATCATGCGAGGCCAGGAAGTTGAAAAAGGTGGTGCGCTCCGAGGGGGGCTCTAGGCCCGCTGCCCAGGCCGCAAGTTTGCTGGCATCGCCGGTGCGGAAGGTGTGCAGCACCAGCGGGGGCAGGGGGAACTGGTAGACCATCTGGGCCTCGTCGTGCCCGTTCCCAAAATACGAGATGTTGTCCTGGTGCGGTACGTTGGTCTCGGTAATCAGAACCACCTGCGGCGCGGTCGCATCCAGCACCAGCCGCATGAGCTTTACGATGCGGTGAGCGCCCTCGAGGTGCAGACAGGTGGTGCCCGGTTCTTTCCAGATGAAACCCACCGCGTCCAGGCGGATGAGGCCTGCGCCCTGCTGGACGTAAAACAAAAGCGCATCCAGCACCTCTAAAAGCACCTCGGGGTGGGCAAAGTTGAGGTCTACCTGATCGGTGGAGAAGGTCGTCCAGACCAGCTTTTCGCCGCTCTTGCTCTGGAACGGGGTAAGCAAGGGCAAAGCGCGGGGCCGGAAGACTTTGGAGAGGTCGGTGCCGGGCTCCACCGCGATGAAGTAGTTTTTGTAGCGGGGGTCGTCCTGCAAGAAAGCCTGGAACCACGGGCTCGAGGCCGAGACGTGGTTGCAGACCAGGTCGGCCATCAGGCGGAAGTCCTGGGCGATGGCCTGGATGTGCGCCCAGGTGCCCCACTCGGGCTTGACCTGTTTGAAGTCCACTACACTGAAGCCATCGTCGGAGGTATAGGGGTAGAAGGGCAGGATGTGCACCCCGGAGAACACCCCTTGCAGGTGCGCTTGCAAGAAGCGGTGCAGGGTTTGCAGGGGGGCCTCGCCGGCCTGGGTAATCTGGTCGGGGTAGGTGATGAGGATGGCGTCTTTTTCGCTCCAGATGGGCTGGGGCTGGGCGGCGGCAAGGTTTGGATAGCGCGCGAGCAGGGCCAGAAGCCGCTCCCCTACTTCTGACCCCCGGCCAGGGTAGAGGAACTCGAGGTGCTCCAGCATTTTTTGGTGTAGGTCGGTGGTGAGGGTTCGGGTCATGAGGCTTCGCCACCTCCAAGGCGGCTCCAAGCCAAGTATATGGCTGCCGTCCAGGAGAACGCCCCACCCCCCAGGCCTTGCCCGGTCTGGGGGTGGAAATACTCGCTAAAGCCGGTAACTTCGCACAACTTCAGGGTGTCCTGGCGAATCCGCTCGGCCACTTGGGGGTAGCCGTACTCGGCAAAACCCAGGGCAATCAGGTAGTTGACCACCGCCCAGACCGGGCCGCGCCAGTAGCGCTGCGGTTCGAAGCGGGGGCTTTGGGGGTCGGTGCTGGGGACGAGGTAGCGCACCTGCCGGGCCCAGCCCTGGAGGGTCTCGTGCAGGCGCCCGGCCCTTTCCGGGCTGGCGGTTCCGGCATATAGAGGCAGAAAAGAGGCCGAGACCCCTACCCGGATGGGCTCGCCGGTGAGGAGGTCGCGGTTGAAATAGAGCCCTGCGGCCTCGTCCCACAGGCCCTCGATGCCCTGCCGGCTGGCCTCGAGCCACCCGGCGATTTCGCCTTCGTGGCCAAAACCAAACCGCTGGGAAAGCCACAGCAAATCATGGTTGGCCCGGTGCAGCACACAATCAATCAGTAGGCTGGCCACCCGAAAGGGACCTTCTTGCAAGAGACGAAGCTGATCAAAATCCGCCCGCTTGTAGACCTCGAGCAAGGTCAGGAAGCGGTCGTACTCGGCCTGGTGGGGGCGCTGGCTGGGGTCTACGTGGGTGGTGTCGCGGCGGGTGTAGGGTGGAAGCGCCGGATCTACCTGCACCCTGGCGAGGGCCTCGTCCCAGGCCGGGCTGTTGTCGGCCCCGGTCTCCCAGGGGTGCAGCACGGTGACGAGGCCGGTGTTCTGGGGGTCGCGCTCGCGCTTGAACCAGCGGTGGTAGGCCAGAATTTTAGGGTAGAGCTGCCGGACTTTCTCCTGGGCCAAAGCCTGGTTTTGGGCCTGCTCGAGCATCCAGCGCACAAACGTTGCGACCACGGGCGGCTGGGTGATGGCAGAGGTAGGCGGGGTGCGCTTGACCCCCCAGCGCTCCGGGCCGGGGAAATAGGTGGGCTCGGGCCGGTGGAAGACGATGTGCGGCAGCATACCGTTCTCCCACTGCCCCTGGAAGAGCAGGTCGAACTCCGCCCAGGCCCGGGCTTCGTCAAACTGCATCCAGCCCAGGGCGGTAAAACCTGCATCCCACAGCCACTGAAACGGGTAAAGTCCGGCGGTGGGGATGGTGAAGCCCCCCCGGTCGTTGGCCTGAAGAATCCGACGGGCTTCTTGAACGAGGGTTTCCTGGATTTGCATGGCTACCTCACTGTGAGGGCCTGGCCGCTGCCGGGGTCGAGCCAACGCAGGCGATCGGGCTGGGGCTTGAACCAGAGGGTTTGTCCAGCTTTGACTTCGAAATCGGGGGGTACGGTGGCTTTGATATGTTGCTGGCCAAAGCTCAAGGTCAGCAGGAGGTGGGGTCCCAGGGGCTCCACCACCAGCACCTCGGCGGGGAAACTTTGCGGTTGCTGCATAGTAAAGGCTTCCAGGTCTTCGGGCCTTACGCCCAGCAAGACTTCGGGGCCGGATACCGCCGTGGGCAGATCCAGGGTGAGTGACTGAATCTTGGCTTGCTTGCCTTCGACCGGCAACTTCAAAAAATTCATGGGAGGACTACCAATAAAGCCACCCACAAAGGTATTGGCCGGCTCCTGATAGATTTTCATCGGTTCGTCGTACTGCACCACGTAGCCCGTGTTCATCACCGCAATACGGTCGGCTAGACTCATGGCCTCTACCTGGTCGTGGGTCACGTAGAGGGTGGTGGTGCGGCTCTCGGCCAGAAGGCGTTTGAGCTCGGCCCGCATCTCCAGGCGCAGCAGGGCATCCAGGTTGGACAAAGGCTCGTCCATCAGCAGCACCTCCGGCTCGACCGCCAGGGCCCTCGCCACCGCCACCCGCTGGCGCTGCCCGCCGGAGAGCTGGGCGGGGTAGCGCCCCAGCAGGTTCTCGATGTGCATCAGGTTGGCGGCCCGCTCTACATTGGCCCTGATTTTTTCCGGTGTGGCCTTTTGCATCCGCAGACCAAAAGCGATGTTCTCGAGCACCGTAAGGTGGGGAAAAACCGCGTAGTTCTGGAATACCATGGCGATTTTGCGCGCGCGCGGGGGGAGTTCGGTCACATCCCGCTCGCCGATCCAGACCCGCCCCTTTTCGGCCTGCTCGAGGCCCGCAATGATGCGCAAGAGGGTGGTCTTACCGCAGCCCGAGGGCCCCAGCAGCACCACGAATTCCTGGTCGCGCACCTCGAGCGAAACCCCATTCAGGGCCTTGAACTTACCAAAGGTTTTCTCGATATTTTCAACTCGGATGGAAGCCATAAACCTCCTAAAGAGCCAAGAGCACAGGCGTAGATTCTTTCTGGCCTGCCACGCTTTACCGGTTGGCAATGCCCCACAGCGTAAACAAATAGCGACGAATGATAAAAATGAAGACCAGGGCCGGCACAATCAGGAAGAAGCCACCTGCAAAGCGGAAGGGCAGGGGGGAGTCGTTGAGCGAGGTGAGCAGGAAGGCCGGTAGGGTACGCTCGCGCAGGGTGAGCAAGGTAGCGGCGAACACCTCGTTCCACGAGATCACAAAGGCAAAAATGGCCGTGGCTGCTAGTCCCGGCAGGGCCAATGGCAGCACCACCCGCAAAAAGGCCTGGATGCGGTTGCAGCCCAGGGTCCAGGCCGCTTCTTCCAACTCTTTGGGGATGCCCAGAAACAGGCTGCTGGTCACCAGCACTGCAAAGGGCAGGGCCAAGGCGGTGTGTACCAGCGCTACCCCAAAGGCGGTGTCGTAGATGCCCAACTGGATGAACTGTACCGCCAGCGGAATCGCCAGAATAGCCAGGGGAAACGCCCTTGTCATCAGAATCAGCAGGCGGTAGGCGTCGGCACCCGCAAAACGATAGCGGGCCAGGGCATAGCCGGCGGGGGCCCCCAGCAACACCGAAAAAACCAGGGTCATGGCGGCCACGGTCAGGCTGTTGCGGATGGCTTTCCACACCCCCTCCACGCCAAAAAAGAAGGTCAGGGTTTCTAAAGAGAACTGCTGGGGCAAGAGCCCTTTGGGCCAGGCAAACACCGAAGGGCGATCGCTAAAGGCCAGGGTGGTAATCAGGAAGATGGGAATCAGCACCCACAACACCAGCACGATGGCCAAAAACATGTAGAAAAGACGCAGGTTCATGCGGCACCCTCCTGCTTAGAGCGCATCAGTCGCAAATAAAGTAGTGTGGCAACCACCGAGATGCCCAAAATGATGACCGAGTAAGCAGCCGCAACCCCCGGATTTTGATAGGCGTTGTACCAGTAGTAGGCTTCCCCCGCCAGCACCGGCAGGTTGCGCCCACCCAGCGCGACCACCACTGCAAACACCTCGAGGGCCAGGATGGTGCGCAGAATCAAGGCTACTTGTAGGCTGGGCATCAAGAGCGGCAGGGTGACCTTCCAGAAGCGCTGCCAGGGGGTGGCCCCGAACACCTCGGCGGCCTCGCTGTATTCTTTAGGAATAAGCTGCAAGCCCGCCACCAGAATCACAAACACGATGGCGGTAGCCCGCCAGACCTCGGCCGCCACCACCGCCACAAAAATCATCAGGGGGGTCTCGTAGCTCAGCCACAACTGCGGTTGCTGTATTATGCCAATGCCCTGCAAGAAGCTATTGAGATATCCACGCTCGGTAAAAATTGCCAGCCAGACGATGCCGGCGGCCAGGTCGGAAATGCCCAACGGGATGGTCCACACATACAAAAACAGGTCGCGGCCCTTGGTGAGGCCTCCCAGCAGCATGGCCATGCCCAGGGCCAACACCACCTGTAAGGGCACAATCACCACCGTCAGGAGCAAGGTGTACTTGAGGGCATCGCGGAAGTAAAGGTCGGCGGCCATGCGCTGGAAGTTCTCGAGCGTCCACTGCCCCCCGCTGCCCCGCACCGACAAGAGCAGGGCTTCCAGGAGCGGCCAAGCGAACAAAAACAACAAAAACAGCACGCTCGGCAAGATGAGCACGTAGGGGATATACCGTTCACTACGCATTGAACCCTTTCCCTTCGTTCCCGTATCGGGTGACGGCGCTTGGATGGAAAGGGGCCGGTAGTTGGGATTACCGACCCCTCCAAGCGGGTCAAATCGCACCGGTGGCTATTGCGGCTTGTCAGCACCCAACCCGTGTTGCTCGCAAAACCTCAAAGGTCGGTGCCTTCAGCTTTCCGCCCTATCGCGGTCTTCGCTATTTTTGCCGCTAGGAGCAGCGGAAAAACAATCCTGGAACAGCACTTGTCCTGATTGGAATTGCGCCATTCTTTCTGAAGACCGCTCTAGTTCACCGGGCAAGCCCCGCTGCTGACAGGGTCGGGCGACCAGCACGGAGCCCGGGTTTCGTTCATGATGCGGCGCAGGTTGCCGGCTTCGCTGTCGAGTACCCGCCGCACGTCCTCGTTGCGCAACACGATGCGGGCGAAGGTGTCCTGGAAGACCTTGTTGTACTCCCCGCCCCTGGCGCCCAGGCCCACCGGCAGCAGGCTGGGCAGGGCCACGTTGCTCTGGGCCTGCCGCGCGATGGCATCGGCGCCCATGCGAATGCCTTGGGGCAGGTTGTCGGGCAGGCGCACCTGAATGACGGGGAAGAAGCCGTTTTGCACCAGGGTGGTGATCTGCACCTCGGGGCGGGTCAGGTACTCGATGACAGCCACGGCGGCGGCCCGGTTGGGGCTGCCCTTGGGGATGGCCAGCCCGGCCAGCACCGGCATAAAGCCCCGTCCATAGGGCCCAATGGGGGCGGGGAAGGCCACAAACTCGTTGGGTTTCTGGTTCAGGGCATCGCGCAGGCGGGCGATGTGATCCCAGGCGATCCAGACCTCACCCGCCAGCAGCGGCTCTTGCATGAAGTCGTAGCTGGTGGACTGGGGGTTCACGTGCTGCCAGAGGTTTTTGAACTCGAGCCACATGCTCTCGGCCTCATCGCTCCTAAACTTGGTCACCGCGCTCTTGGTGTACGAGGGGTACAAGTAGCCCTGGGTAAAGCGGTGCATCAGGCCGCGGGGGCCTGCCGGAAAGCCCAGCATGCGTCGCCCGGTGGCCCGCTGGATGTTGGCGGCCCACTCCTTGAGCTGGGTGTAGGTGAGTGTATTGACGTTGGCCCCCGCCGGCAGATACTGCAGGGCCTGCCGATTGGCGACCATAATGTAGGTGGCCTGCATCCAGGGGATATAGAGCTGGTTGCCTGTGCCCATCTTGCCCAGGTTCACGAAAGTCTGCGAAAACCGCCGGTCTTTGAGCTGGGCCATCACATCGTCTACGGTGTCCAGCGCTCCAGCCGCAATGAGCGGGGGGAAGTCGCCGTGCAGGCCCCCGGCCAGGCCCACGTTCACCCGGCCTGCGCGAACTTCGGAAAGAATGCGGTTGGTGAAGGGAGCGTTGTCCTCGGGGATAAACTCCACCCGCCCCTGAAAATCCTTCAGGATCACCTGCCGCATCCGCTGGGCTTCCTCGATGGGGGTGAACTGCGTAGAGACAAACAGCAGCGAGGCCGTCTGTTGCGCCAGTACCCCGGATAGCACCAACAAGGTGCCCAAGAGACCCAACCACAACCACTTGCTCTTCTTCATGCCTTCCTCCTTTTATGTTTGCGGTGGCCCATCCGACCCCCGCAGAACCAACTCAGGAACCCAGACCTCCTGTAGCTGCGAAACCGGCGCTCCGGCCAGCCGATCCAATAACATCTTCACCAGCCGCTTGCCGGTATCCCGGAAGGGCTGGTGCACGGTAGAAAGGGGGGGATCGGTGTATTGTGCCTGAGGAATGTCGTCGTAGCCGATGACCGAGACTTCCTGCCCGCCTTTGAGCCCTCGCTCCCGCAAGGCCCGCAAAACCCCGATGGCCATGAGGTCGTTGGCGCACAGCAGAGCGGTGGGGATGTCGGAGGTATCCAAGAGCTTTTGGGCCAGGTGGTAGCCGCTTTCCTCGCTCAGGTCGCCTTCTACCACCCAGGTGGGACGAATGGGTATCCTGGCTTCGGCCATGGCTTGCTGGAAGCCGGCCCGGCGGTGCGCAGCGAAGTTGAGCTCGTGGGGGGCGCCGATGTAGGCGATGCGGCGGTGGCCCAGACCCAGCAGATGCTTGGTGGCGAGGTAGAAGCCTTGTTGCCCGTCTATGTCCAGATAAGGATAAGGGGTGGTGATGAGGTCGCTACGCCCGTGGGCAACGAAGGGGATGTTGTGCTCGAGCAGATAAGCAATACGCTCATCCTGGCGGCGGGTACGGGCCACCACCAGGCCCTCGACCCGTTTACCCTCCACCAAGCGCCGGTAACAGGCCAGTTCTTCCGAGCCGGGCGGGCAGGTTGCTACCAGCAAATCCAGTCCGGCATCGGAGAGTCCTTCGCCCAGCCCGGCCAATAGCTCCAGAAAAAACGAATCGGCAAAACGGCCTGGCGGTGAGGGAATCACCAGGCCGATGGTCTCGGCACGGCCCTTGCGCAGGCGCTTGCCATTTGGATTGGGACGGTAGCCCAGGCGGGTCGCAATCTCCATCACCCGTGTGCGGGTCTGGGGGCTGACCCGATCGGGGTTGTTGAGCACCCTCGAGACCGTTGCAATGGATACCCCCGCCTCTTGCGCCACGCGGCGGATATCTACTGCCAGGGGGGTGGGTTTGCGGCTAGACATAGGGAGCTCCGGTGTAGGTAAGAGCTTCTCCAGTACATGATGTAAACGTTTTCCACAATCTACTACTGCCCCTCCATTTTTGCAAGCCCCCCATTGCAATGCACCGTCGTGAACCGGGTAGAGGGGCTATGGCAGCGAGCTCGTCGGTAAGCTACGCGATGGGAGTTGGTTGACGATTGGGCCACCGATGTCGCACCCGCGGTTTTCTCCAGAACCCTGTACGCCGAGATCCCCCTCGGATAGGGTTGTACCCTAGTGGTTGTGAAGCACCTTCTCTGGTTGATGCTGCTCCTGGCGGCCTGTGTACCTGCCCCACCCCAGCGCAACCTGCGTCCGGCAGGCAGCCCCGACGTGGTGGTGATGGGCTTCTCGGGGCGCTGCGCTTCGTTGCCGGTGGTGGGCGATGGCTGCAATCCGCCCTTTGACAACTATGGCTACCTCGACGACCTGGTGTTTCCCCGTAGCAGCACGCCGCGCCAGACGGCCCAGACAGTGGTGGATACCTTTCGTGAGCTGGGCTACAGCGTAGAGTACTTTGACGTTTCGGCCTTCCTGTATGCCCATACCAGCGGCATCTCGAGGCAGCAGGAAAACGGCTACCTCGAGGCCGAAGGGTATCTGCGGCGGATCTACCAATACTGGATTAGGGGCTTCGAGAACCCCACTCGAGTGGTGCTGTTGGCCCATTCCCACGGCACCGTCTGGGCCAGTCTCTTGGCCTGGAACCACCCCGAGGTACGGTTCGACTACTTTATCTACCTGGACGCCATCTGCAGCTTTTGGGATACGGACAACCTGCGCAATAACCGCATTATTCAGGGGTATTACGACGTGCGGGGTCTGCGCCGTCCCTTCCCGCTCAACGACGATGAAGGGGGTGGCCCCTGCAAGGTGATTGCGGTACCGGGCCAGAGCGCCAGGCAAGACCTCAACGATGTGGTTCCCCCCAACGTCCAGGTGGGCCTCGAGGTCGTCAGCCGCAGCCCACTTAACCTGGCTCCGCTCAACTTTATCCACGACGACGATCCCGACTACCGGCTCGATGGCAGCCAGACCGGGCTTTTGCGCTTCCAGTCCCGTGAAGACCATAGCGGCGTCACGGCTCGAGGCAGCGACGCCCTGCAATGGGTGGTGTCCCAGATTCGGGGCCGAGGGGGCTTTTGACCCCGGTTGGGGTCTCGTGTAACCTAAATCCAGCAGGGGATTCAGCATGTCGGTTGTCGAGCGTATGCAGGCGCAGGTTCGACGGTGGGACGAAACCAACGACCACCGGGCGGTGTTTCTGAGTTGTTATTCCATGATGACCCAGAACATGCTGGCTGCGCTGGATCAGGGTGCGTTTCAAGACCCAGGCTGGGTAAACCGGCTGCTCCACCACTTCGCCGATTACTACTTTGAGGCGCTCGAGGCCTACGAACAAGACCCGCTCACCGCCCCGACGGTGTGGCAGATTGCCCACTACGGCAGCCAGAGCCCCAGCCTGAAAGCCCTGCAAAAACTGCTGCTAGGTTAACGCGCACATCAACTACGACTTGGTATTTGCCGTAAGCGACCTGCTGCAAGATGAGTGGCTCCTTTTGAGCCCAGGGCAGCGCCAGATGCGTTACGCCGACCACTGCAAGGTGAACGTGATGATTGCCCAGACCATAGACGCCGTACAGGATCAGGTCATCGAACGCTACGACCCCAAGATGGATCTGGTGGATCGGCTGATGGGTTCGCTGGACGAGTGGTTGATTTCGCGCCTAATTGCGGGCTGGCGCGACCGGGTCTGGCGCAACGCCCTTGACCGCGGGCAGCCCCCCAGGCCGCGCGTGCGTTGCTGGCCCAGCAGGTCGAAAAGGCCTGTTTAAAGGTGGCCGATTCGATCCTGCTCCAGCGCTAGCGTTAGCCAGCAAACTTACGGAGCATCGCAGCAATCTGCGCTGGTTTTTGGCTGTCGCCCTTGGCGATGTCGGTGGCGCAGAGGGTAAGGAATTCCTGCAGAATCAGGGTAGAGGCCGACTCCATGGCTTTCTTGGTGGCGGTCATCTGGGTCAGCACCTCCTCGCAGGGGCGGCCTTCCTCGACCATTTTTTGTAAGCCCCGCACCTGCCCTTCGATCCGGCGCAGGCGCTTGAGAATGCCATCCAGGGTTTCACCGTTGAGGTCGGTGGTGTTCATATAAACATAGTCTATCCGGTTTCCTGGGGCCGTGGGTGATTGCCGACATTTTCGGCCTACTGCACAGCGGCGTCTTTAATCGGCCTCCCCCTCGAGGTCCGCAGGTGTGGCCTCGAGGGCCGCCTCGCGCGGGGCCTCGGGATAAAACTTTCGCAGCCTTCCACCAAATAGCCGAACCAGCCTTTGAAAGCGGGGGTCTTCCAGTAGGCTGGCTTCACTGCCGGGTCTGGCCTCGGCCTCCTCTGGCATATCGTCGGATGGGGGTGCATCAAACGGCGAGTCTTCGGGGCTCCAGGGCTCCGGTTCGGGGGGCTCCAGGGCTGGGCTGGGCGCTTCCTGGATTGCCTCGGCTGGAGCGGGCCCGCGAGCGGTAGTGGGGGTGGGTTTATCTTCGGGGGGTAGCGGGGGGTGTGCCGGAGCAGGGGAAGGGACGGACTCGGCGCTGGCCGCCGGGTTGCTGGTGCGCTCGGGTGCGGTGGGCCTGGAGGGACGGGCCGAGGGCTCATCCGCTAGTTTTTTTTTCCCTCCCAGCCTGAGCTCCACCTGCGGGATGCCCAGCACCTCCTGCACGGCTTTCTGGATATCGCTCAGATGCTTTTGTGCGCCCTGGTGGTGGAAGCTTTTTTGCTCTGGAAACAGCAAAACCAGCCTGTCTTCTTCGAAACGGGGCTCGGCTTCGCGCACAAAAGCCCGGATGGTGGTCTTTAGCGCCCCCATGACCCGCCGCCACTCCGAGGCCAGGTCGGCCACGCTTTGCGGGGTGGGACTGGGGGATGCGGGCGCTTCTTCGCGCTCCGGAGGGCGCGCTGTCCGCCCCTCTGGCTTTCTGGGTCTGGGGTCAAACTCGGGGATGGCCGGGGTGCTGGTTGGGGTGGACGGGGCTGTTGGGGCAGCATGCAGGGCCTGAAAGGCGCTCAGCACGGCCAGCTCGAGCGAGAGGGCATCGGAGCGCTTCAGGAGGCGCTCCTGGGCCTCGTCCAGCGCGGTCATGGCGGCCACCAGGCGTTCTTCGGGCTGGTTCAGGTGGGGGCCGGTGCCCCCATAGGCGTCAGCCTGTCCCGAAGGGGATCGTCCAAGCCCCATGCGCCCGTACAGGCCGGCCCGCAGGGCTTCCAGGAGCCCCTGGGCCAGAGTGCGTGCGGCAAACCCCTGGGCGTAGAGGTGGTGGGCCTGCTCCAGCGCCCGGCGAAGCTGCCCTTGGCCCAGGGCCTCGGCCAGGGCAAACAGGGCTTCCTGGGGGGGCAGCCCCAGGGCGTCTTCGGTTTGCTTGAGGGTAAGGGGGCCCTCGAGGGTCAGCAGCCGGTCGAGCAGGCTCTCGGCGTCGCGCATGGCCCCGTCGGCCAGTCGGGCCACCAGCCCAAGGGCAGGAAGTTCGGCCTCGCGGCCCAGACCGGCCAGGATGCGCTGTAGCTTCTCTACAATCTCGGCCTCGGAAAGCCGACGAAAGCGGAAGTGCTGGGTGCGCGAGAGGATGGTGGGGGGCATCCGCTCGGGTTCGGTGGTGGCGAAGATGAAAATCACGTGCGGGGGGGGTTCCTCGAGCGTCTTCAGCAGCGCGTTGAAGGCGCTTTTGGACATCATGTGGGCCTCGTCGAGAATCACCACCTTGTGGTTGCCCAGGATGGGGGCCAGCAAGATTCGCTCGCGCAGGTCGCGCACGTCTTCTACCGAGTTGTTGGAGGCGGCGTCAATTTCCAGCACATCGGGATGACGCCCCTCCCGCACCAAGCGGCAACCTTCGCAAACCCCACAAGGTTTCGGGTTCTGGCTGCAATTGACGGCCTGGGCAATCAGCCGGGCGCTGCTAGTTTTCCCCACCCCTCTAGGCCCCGAAAACAAATAGGCCTGCGCTAGCTTGCCCTGCCGGAGTGCATTCATCAGCACTTCTTTGACATGCTCCTGCCCCACCATCTCGTCGAAGGTGGTGGGACGGGCCTGGCGGTAGAGCGCACTCACGGGTTCTAGCTTAAGGCCCATAGCCCAAAGCGCAAAGCTGGGGGGCAGCCGGGCCGCCAGAATGCTAAATATCCGGTAGATCCAGGTCGGGGATGCGGCTAAAGGCAATGCGGGTCACGGCGCTTTGCTCGGTGCGGTGCATGCCGGCAAAGTAGAGGGCCTGGGGGCCGTATTTGCCGTTGGCCTGGTCCATGGCACGAGCTAGCCGTACCAACTTCTGGTCGGACTCAAACAGCGGCCAGCTCAGCTCGAGCTCGGGAATCAGGTGGCCCAGGACAATACCCACCTTGAAGGGGGAGCCCTCGGGTTTTTGCTGCCAGAGCTGCAGGCTAACCCGCAGGAGGCTCAGGGTGTCCTGGCTGGGCTGGATGCGGCTATGGGCCTCCCAGCTGCGCTTTTCGGCGCCTTCCAGAAAGCGCACAAACAGGGCTACAGAACCCGCCCAGTAGCCTTCGTGGCGCAGGCGGGCTGCCGCACGATGCACCAGCCGGGTGAGCACCGCGCGGGCCCCGGCCTCGCTACGAAATACCGGGGGCAGCACGTGCGAGTGGCTCAGGCTGCGCCGCCGGGTAGGGGCTTCGGGCAGGTCGGCCCCGCGCAGGCGATGCCACCAGCTAAAGCCGTGAATCTGACTGCCCCAGACCCGCGCCAGCTGCTGCACAGAAAGCCGGTAGAGCTGCTCCACGCTGGTTACACCGTGCTTGAACAGGCGCTGCTCCATGTTGGGGCCAATGCCCGGCAGATCGCGCAGGTGCAGCGAATAGAGCCGATGGGGCAGGTCGGAGAGCTGCAGCAGGGTCAGGCCGTCGGGTTTGTGCATCTCGGCGGCCACCTTAGCCAGAAACCGGTTGGGCCCCAGCCCCACCGAACAGCGAAGTTGATCCCCGACGTGCCGGTAGATGGCCTCTTTGACCTGTTCCCCTAGCTTTCGGGCGTGAGCAGGCTCTTTTTCCCGGCCCATCAGCTTGCAGACCATCTCGTCAATCGAGAGCACCGCCTCCACTGGCAGTACCGTATCTACTGCCCGCAGAATCTGGTGATGAATGCGGATGTACTCCTTGGGGCGGGCCTCGACGACTTCTAGCTTGGGGCACAACAGCCGGGCATCCTGTACCTGTGTCCCGGTCTTGATGCCGTAGCGCTTGGCCTCGTAGCTGGCGGCGATGCAGCAGGTGGTCTCGGCCAGCATGGGCACCACCGCCACGGGCTTGCCGCGCAGCTCGGGCCGGAGCTGTTGCTCCACCGAGGCAAAATAGGAATTCATGTCCAGGAACAAGTAGTTGATGCCCATGCGAGCCTCCGGGATGGGGGATTATGCTCACCGAACCGATCCAGTTAGTATGTATACTACATAATACATTTATTGCATTTTTGCAAGAGCCAACTATCCGGACACCTACTGCGACCTGCTGGTGTGGGAGAGTTGGGGGGTTTGAGCAATGCTCAGGGGGCTCAGTCCAGGGGGTCTTTGGCGGTCTCTTTGGTATCGGGGACAAACCCCGCAAACACAAATACTTCGTCCCCTTGGTCGCTCAGGTGCAGTTCGGCCAGCCCCTTGCGGACCATCTCGCGCAGGTGGGTGCGGGCCTGTTCGATTTCCAGCTGGCAGTGCAGCACCACCTCGGCCAGGGTGACCCGGCCCTGCATCTGCTTGGCCAGGGCCAGGATGCGTTGTTCGGATGATGTGGCTAGGTTACGAGGGTTCTTAGCGCTGGCCAGGCGATAACCCAGCGCCCCCACAATGGCAAAAAACACCGCTATGCCCGCCAGAACCCCAGGCCCCTCTTCGCCTGTGTTGCCCGAAACCAGGTCGCTGATGGCAGCTACCACAAAAAACCCGCTCATTGCCACGATGAACCATCCCAAAAAGGTTCGCATCTAGTCACAGTATAGGCATGGGCAACATGGGCTGTGGTGCAAAAAGAAAGAGCCCCCAGAGGAGGGCCCTTTTTTCCGTAGAGAGCGCGATCAGAAGTTTAGCTTAAAGCCTGCCCGGGCTCCCAGGCCAACGTTGCCGCCGCTCTCGAAGCGGGGATTGCCTTCCACGAAGAGGCCCAGGGGGCCAAACAGGTTGAGGTCGAGCCCCACCGCGGCGGTGCCGTAGATGGGGTTGGCCAGGGCCGGCAGGAAGCGGGCCCCCACACCCACATAGGGGCTAATCAACCCACTGCCGAAGTGGCGCATCAGGTAGGCCTCGAGGCCCAGGGCATTGGTGCTGAGGTTGTAGTCCAGGCCGGCCCGCAGGCCAAAGCCCAGGAACACCTCGCGTACGCCCACCATCCCGCTGATGTTCAGGTTGCTGCTGTCGAAGATGCCACCAGCCGGCTGAGGGATGATGCCCAGGGCAGCGCCCGCGCCAAAGTAGAGGTTGCGAGTCGGAGGCGCCACGGGTGCCACCGGTCGTACTTCAGGTTGGGGCTGCGGTTGCGGTTGAGGCTGGGGTTGGGGCGCGGGCTGTTGGGCCTGCTGGCGCAGCTCGTTGACCTGGCCTTGCAAGGTGGTGACCTGGTTGCTCAGGGCGCGCACCTGCTCTTCCAGGGCGGCTACGCGGGCGGCATCGGGACGGTTGCGAATCTGTTCCTCCAAAGTGGCGATGCGGCGCTCGAGGGCCACTGCATCCTGCGGGGCGGTAGGGGCGGCGGGGGCCTGGCTCAGGCGCTGAATCTGCTGCTCCAAGACCGCAATACGGGCCTGGAGTTCGGCTGGGGTGGGCCCCGCCGGTTGGGCCGGGGCCTGAGCCAGTCGCTGGATCTGCTGTTCGAGGGCCGCCAGGCGCTCCTGCAGGGCGGCTACGCGCTGGCTGGTCTCGATGGCCTGCCTGACCTCGGCCTCGAGCGCGGCCAGCTTACCGGCCTGATCCTGGCTGGTGCGCTCGAGGGCAGCAAAGCGTTGCTGAAGTTGTTGAAGCTCGGGGGCTACCTCCTGTGCCCCCCGCTCAACGGCCAGACGGCACTCGGGGCGGGCGTTCTCGAGGCGGTTGGTCTGGTAGAGTCGGAAGAAAATCAGGGCGGCCTGGTAGCGGGTCAGGTTCTGGTTGCCCCGGAAGGTGGCATCGGGGAAACCCTCGATCAGGCCGCACTGCACCGCAAACTCCACGGCCTGGCGGGCCCAGTGCCCAGCCGGAATATCCCGAAACTGGGTCTGGGCGCTGGCAAATACTCCAAAAAATGTAGCCAGCACAAAACTGATAATGGCTAAACGGCTTTTTAGCATACAAACCTCCTTCTGGGCTTTTGAAGCCAAGGGTGCTTGGCTCCGTTTCCTACGCTACGCAGCCAAGGTGAGGGCTTGCGCTGGCTGCGCTATAACTGAAATTGGGAACCCTATCACCCATTTCATGATTGGGGCGGCGGATGCAGGTGAAAAATTTGCTGGGGCCGCCTTCCTGCACCGCGCACAACAACGACTCCCTGTGTGCGGCTCCGTTCATGAAGGCAAAATGATGAAAATTCGACGTATACTTACGTTTAGTATGCGTATAATTGCTGTGTTGCCCTGGCTAATTGCCCTGGTGCTGGCCCAGGCTGGCCCCACCTATACGGTGCAGCGCGGCGACACCCTGTACTCGATTGCCAAGCGCCACGATACCACCGTGGAAATTTTGATGCGGCTCAATGGCCTGAACGACGCCACCCTGAGCGTGGGGCAGGTGCTCCAGTTGCCACCCCAGACGGTACAGCACACTGTCCAGCGCGGCGATACACTTTTTTCTATTGCCCGGCGCTATGGCTCCACGGTGCAGGCCATCCAGCAAGAAAACAACCTCGAGGGCACCACCCTTTCGCTTGGACAGGTGCTGCGGATTCCCCAGGTGGGCGTGGTTACTCCCAGCAACCCACCGGCTGCACCTCTCAATCCGTCCCCTACCAACCCCAATCCCGCCCCACCCGCGGGCGCTTCGGCCAATCTGGTTAACTCGACCCCGCTTCCCAGTCCCACCCCACCCCAGCCTGCACCCGAGCCCGCTCCGCCACCCCAGCCCAGCCAACCCCTCGACACCGACTACGACCCCACCCACCCCCTGATTCTGGTGGTGCTCAAATACCTGGGCCTGCCCTATGTGTTTGGGGCCAACTCCGACCGCGCGGTGGACTGCTCGGCTTTTGTGCAGCAGGTCTTTGCCGAGGTGGGTATCAAGCTGCCCCGTACCAGCCGCGAGCAATGGGCCGCCTTCAGCACCGTACAAGGGGCCATGCGCCAGGGCGATCTGGTGTTTTTTAGCTTTGGGGGCCGCCAGATTGACCACGTGGGCATCTACCTGGGCCGCGGCGTGTTTGCCCACGCCAACAGCTACGGCAGCCGGGTGGTGATCGAAAGCCTGGACAGCCCCTTCTACAAGCGGGTCTACCGGGGGGCCAAGCGGGTGGAGGCCCTGTCGGCCCAGCAACCCTGAGGGCATCTGGGCTCTGGCCCCTCATACCAACCCTACCTGAAGCTTTCTGGTTGGTGCAGGTCAAAACCGTCCGGATATAAGAGCAGCGTTTCGGGTAGGGATCCCAGCAAAAAGTACGAATCTAAGACACTTCTTATCAGGCAGGGTTTGCATGGCACAAGGCCCAGGGCCAACAGAGTTAAATAAACCCTATCAAATAATCTGAGTAGAAAAATCCTAAAAATAAAAACTGGACAAGCGCTGGACGCTGCTCATTAGACTGCAATAAAGGTCATATGAGCTGGGAGCGTGCCCACCATAAAAAGTCGCTGCGTTTGCTGGAAGCTCGAGACCTGCTGGCAGCCAGACCCTACACGGCCCAGGAGCTAGGCGATGCGCTAGGGGTAAGTAAGCGGACGGCCTTGCGCTTGCTGGAGGATCTGCAAGCCATCCAGGTAGACAAAGAGGGGCGCTCGCCCCGGTATCAGCTTCTGCAAAGCCAGGAGCTAAGCCCCATAGAAGCCCTGATTACGCATAGCGCTTTGCGGATGCTCTACCACCACACCCCCGGCTATGAGCCCACCTACCTATCGGCCCTCAAAAAACTGGCCCTGCGGCTGCCCTCCCCCGCCCAGGAACTGGCGCTCAAAAGCACCGAAGACCTCGAGCGTCGCACCCTCCAGCAGCGGGATGAGGGATTGGCTATGGCAATGGTGGCCGAGGCCTGGTTTAAACGCCAGTTAATCGAGTTCGACTACCTTAAGCCGGGCGGCTCGGGCAGGCCGCGCAAAAGCGTACTCGAGGTCTACTTCCTGGAGATTTCCCGTACCAATCTGGGTATGTATGTGGTGGGTTATGAGCGCAACTACCGTAAGGCCCTGCGTACCTACAAGCTGAGCCGAATGCGCCGGGTCAGGATCATTGGTGAGCCTGGCGCCTACACCATCCCCCAGGACTTCGACCCCCGCCAATACCTCTCCAATGCCTGGGGGGTGATCGGGAGCAGCGGCGGTTCGCCGGTGGAAGTCCGGCTGCGAATCCGCCCCGAGGCTGCTTACCGCATTCTGGAGGGCGGCTACCCCAACCTGCGCATTGCCTCGAGGCTCCCAGATGGGGGTCTCGAGGTTTGTATTACTGTGGGAACCAACAACGACAACTTCCCGCTCGAGCTGCTCTCGTGGGTGCAAAGCTGGGGGTCGCGCATTGAGGTTCTGGAGCCAGCCAACCTGCGGCAGCGGTGGCTTTCGGAGGCACAGGAGGTGGCAGCGCTGGCTAAAAAGGACGAGCTGGAAGACCATAACGATTCGTGACAGGATTTGTCGCGCTGAGGTGGGAGGCTATGAACATGGGTTTATCGGACAGGGCAAAAGCGCTATGGGCGAAAAGTGACCGAGAGAAGAACGACGGTTCCTGGCATCCGCTTATCGCTCATCTGCTCGATGTGGCTGCCAGCGCCGAGGTGATCCTGGAGCGCGAACCCCCCAAGACGCTCGAGCTATACGCTGCGGACTTGCAGCTCGACAGCCAGCAGGCCAAAGCCTGGATTTGTGCCCTGGCGGGGCTACACGACCTGGGCAAGGCCAGCCCGGCCTTCCAGCAGAAGTGGGATGTGGGCAAAGAGCGGGTGTGGAAAAGTGGCCTTTCTTGGACAAACAATCCCACACCCCCACCGGACGACGTTTCGCACAGCCTCATCAGTGAGGCGGTGCTGCCCAATCTCCTAGTGGAGCGAGGCTGGAAGCGTAGGGCTGCTGAGAACGTCGCGGCGGCGGTGGGCGCGCACCACGGCTTCCGGGCTACGAGGAACGACCTGGATGAAGCTTCGACCGAAAAAGAGAAAGGCAATGCGGATTGGGACAGCGTGCGCAGCGAGCTTTTCAATGCCGTGCTCAAGGTACTCCGGGTAGGGGAGGCCCCTAAGGTTTGCATCTATAAAGGCGCCGCCTTCGAGCGACTGGCGGGCCTCACCAGCTTCGCCGACTGGATCGGCTCGAGCCTCGACTTCCACCCACTTGACGACGACCTGGGTAGGTATTACCGGCAGGCCAGAGTGCGAGCGGCGCAGAGGCTCGACAGCATCGGTTGGTTCGAGCGGGAAGCCCTGATGCCCGAGATGCAAAGCCTGGAAGCGGTGTTTGCTTACCTGGGCAAACCCGGCCAGCCGTTCAAAGCCCGCCCGCTGCAGGCTGCTCTCGAGCGCATGTTGGATCATGTGAGCGCTCCCGCCTTGTTCCTGATCGAGGCTCCAATGGGCGAAGGCAAGACCGAGGCCGCATTCTATGCCCATCTGCGCCTTCAGGCGGCCAACGGTCATCGGGGGATGTACGTGGCCCTGCCCACCCAGGCCACCGGCAACCTGATGTTTGAGCGAACCAAGGAGTTTCTGGGCCTCTACGGGGCGTCCCGCAAGCTCGACCTGCAACTTCTGCACGGGGCCAGCGAGCTGGTGGAGGCTTACCAGAAGATACTTGTGCGCCCCAACACGCCTGAAGGGGGAGAGGAAGGGGTAGAGGCCCAGGTCTGGTTCTCCCACCGCAAGCGCGGTCTGCTCTCGGAGTACGCCGTGGGCACGGTAGATCAGGCCCTCTTGGGCATCCTGCCCACCAAGCACCAGTTTGTGCGGCTGTGGGGCCTGGGCAACCGGGTGGTGGTGTTGGACGAGGTGCACGCCTACGACACCTACACCGGCAGCCTGATCGAGACCCTGGTGCGCTGGCTTTGGGCTTTGGACTCGTCGGTTGTGCTGATGAGCGCAACGCTGCCAAAGGCCAAGCGGGAGGCTTTGCTAAAGGCGTTCGGCGCAGGGGAGATACCCGCAGCAGAAGATAAGCCCTACCCGCGCATCACCCGCGTCGTGAAGGGCAACGCTAAACCTGTCGTGGAAACCTTTGAGGCGAGGAAACAGCCTACTCTGGTGCTAGAGGCCTTGCCGCTTGACCTCGAGGACATCGCTAATAAAGCGCTCGAGCAGGCCAAAGAGGGTGGTTGCGTGGCCTGCATCGTCAACACCGTACAGCGGGCGCAGGACTTATACCTGAAACTGGTAGGCAACTCTGATGGCGTGGAGGTCTGCTTGTTCCACGCCCGCTTCCCGCTCGAGGATCGCTTGCGGCTCGAGCGCTGGGTCAAGGTCAAGTTTGGCAAGCATAGCGCCCTGGGTCGACGCAGACCGCACAGGGCTATCCTGGTTGCTACCCAGGTGGTGGAGCAATCCCTCGACCTCGACTTCGATGTCATGTTCACCGACCTGGCCCCGGTGGATCTGGTGCTGCAACGCGCTGGGCGGTTGCACCGTCACCAGCGTGACCCCAGGCAGCGCCACGCCCACACCACGCCCGTGCTGTGGGTGGCGGGCCTAGAGTGCGAAGGGGTGCCCGATTTCGGCTCTGCCGAGCAGATTTACGAGCGCTACGTCCTGCTGCGAAGCTGGCTGGCCCTGAAAAACCGTGGCCAGATTGAGCTTCCGGACGACATTGATCGTCTGGTACAGGAGGTCTACAGCGACCCTGCGCCCCAGGGGCTTTCGCACGAATGGCTCGAGGCTCTAAAGCAGGCCTGCAACCGCATGCACCGGCGGGACTCCAGGGATCTGGACGAGGCGGCCTACGCCCCCTTCGGCCTGCCCGACGAGACCAACTGGCTCGACCCCCAGGAGTTCCCCAAGCTGCCCGACGACGAACCCAACCCCGACGACGACCCCAGCCCCACCAAAACCCGCAAAGGCCGCCCCAGCGCCACGGTGGTGCTGCTCCACAGGGTCAACGGTCAGCTCTGCCTAGACGCCGCGGGCCAGCATCCGGTCAAACTGGACAGCAAGCTCGAGCTGGCCGAGGGCAAGCGCATCTTCGCCCGCTCGGTCAAGCTCAGCCGCCACGAACTGGTGCAAGGCGACTTCGAGGCGCTGAAGGCCCACCGGAAGGCCCAGGGCCTCTCTGCCCAGCTCTGGAGCGAAACCCCGCTGCTGGCCCACGCTCATCCGGTGGTGCTCGAGGGGGGCAGGGCCGTACTGGGGGGACTTGAACTCGAGCTGCACCCTGCGCTTGGAGTGATTTACAGGAGTCAATAGTAGGAGGTATGTCTTGCCCACGTTCAATCTAATAACCCAACCCTGGATTCCCGCGCGACAGCAGGGTGCGCTGAGACTCGTCAGCCTCGAGCAAGCCCTGCTCGAAGCCCGCCGGTTCGAGCGCATCGAAGACCCCAGCCCATTGGTGACGGTGGCCCTGCACCGCTTGCTCCTGGCGATCCTGCACCGGGCGCTGGAGGGCCCGGGCGATGCTTATGAGGCGGCAGAATGGTTCAAAAACGGCTTTGACCAGGGGAAGATCCGCGCTTATCTGGTCAGGTACCACGACCGTTTCGACCTGTTCCACCCCGAGCGGCCCTTCTACCAGGTGCCCGACTTCACCCTCGAGCGCTCCAGCCGCTCCTGGACGGTGCTGGCCCCCGAACTCAACTCCGACAACAACAAGGTGCTCTTCGACCACACCATCACCTCGCGGCCTCGCCCACTCCAGCCGGATGAGGCCGCCCGCCTACTGGTGGCCAACCAGACCTTTGCCCTTTCTGCGGGCAAAAGCGTGCTGTGCCACACCGCCACCGCACCGGTCGCCACCGCGGCCCTGGCCCTGATGCTGGGCGAAAACCTTCACCAGACGCTGTGCCTGAACTTGGTTGCCTATCAAAAGCACGAACTCGAGCGCGACTTCGCTACCTGGGAAAAAGAGCCCCTGCGGGTTGCCGACCTGGCGGACTGCGAGCGGGCAAAGGCCAGCGCCAAGGGCATCGTTCACCGCTACACCTGGCTCTCGCGCGCGGTTCGCTTCGAGCCCGAAGAAGAAAGCGGTCAGACAGTTGTGCGCTGGATCGCCTACGCCTCGGGGGTTCGCTACGAGGAGAGCCAGGTTCGCCGCGACCCGATGGTGGCGGTTCGCCCTGATCCCAAAGACCCCACCAAGGAGCGTCCCCTCGGTTTCAGCGAAGGTAGGGCCTTGTGGCGGGACTTCGCCGCCCTGCTGCCCAAGCCCGGCTCGGCCCAGGGTCTGGAGGTGGCTAACCATGCCTGCAACGTTTACGACAAGCTGCACTGCCATTTCGAGAAGCGGGGTATCCCCGTGATGGTGGCGGGGCAGGCCAACGATCAGGCCAAGATCGAACTCTGGCGTGGCGAGACGTACCGCCTGCCTGAGGCCATTTTGGGCAAAGCCGATCTACACGTTTTCGTCAAAAAGTGCCTGGATCAGGCCGAAGAGATGGGAAAGGCCTTGAATGGGGCCGCTCGAGCCCTGGCCACCGAACTCCTGACCATGGGGGATCGGCAGCCTCATAAAGACGACGTGAGCAGGCTGGTTCAGAGCTTTCCTCACCAGGCGGCTTACTGGTCGGCGCTCGAAGGCCAGTTCGCCGACTGGATACTGCGGCTCGGCCCCGATTTCCTAGAGCAGCAGGCCCGGCTCGAGCAAGACTGGCAGCAAACCCTCAAACGCGAAGCCCTGCGGGCCTGGGAACTCACCGCTCTGGTCGCTGGAAATGACGCCCGGGCGCTAAGAGCCATTTACAAGAGCGAGGGCATTTTGCTCTCCCGTTTCTACCGAAAGGAGGCAGTGGGTGCAAAAGGAAATTAGTAGAGAACAGGCTTTTGTGCAGTACCTGCGAAAGCACAGTGAGTCCGCCGACCTGGCGCGGATGCGCCGTGCCCTAGCTGATCCGGGAGCGGAGGTGATCCCGTTGGTCGAGGGATTCTTGGCGCGTATTCAGGACGATTACGAGGCTCGCTGGGAGCGGATTTGTTACTACCTGGTGGCGGGGTTGTGGGCGAGCGCGGTGTCCTCGTCGGAGCTGGAGCGCTTTCGCCGGCAGCCCGAGGAAGAACCTGAAGTGAGCCAGGGCGACCAAAGCAACGTGAACAAAGGCTACCGTCGCACACTGGGCCACGCCATCGCCCAGCTTTACCTCGCCCGTGGCCAGTCCAAAAGCATCGAGCAGCGCTTCGTCGCCTTGCTTGATGCCGATGAGGAACAGCTCCCATACCGGATGCGCCAGATGGTGCGGCTGCTCAAGAGCGAGGAAGGCATCCCCATCTACTGGTCGGAACTCTTGCGTGACCTGCTGGCTTGGGACTACGAGCACAGGCCGGTGCAGCAGAAGTGGGCCAGGGCTTTTTACCGCACTGTGGCAAAAGAAACCCAAGGAGGAGAAGAATGAACACCGAAAGCCAAGAAAAATCCACCCCCACCCCCAGGAAGCCGCTTCTCTTTTTGGCCGTATTGGCTGGATTGTTACTGCTGCTGGCTTACGCCTGGTTTTCGCCCTACCTGACGCTTAGGGGCATCCAGCAGTCCATCCAGCGCAACGACCCTTCGGCGCTCGAGCGCTACATTGATTTTCCCCGTGTGCGTGAAAGCCTCAAGGCTGACCTAAACCGCATGTTGGTAGAGCAGGCCAGACAAGACCAGACCGGATTTGGGGCGCTGGGTCTGCTGTTTGTGGCCCCGCTGATAGATCAGTTGGTAAGCGTGCTAGTCACCCCCGAAGGCCTGGCCAGCATCGGCACCGGCCAGGAGCCGCAGAAGGGCGACCTCGAGGCGGTTCGTGACTGGCGCCTCAAGCGAGAGGGATTTTCCCGAGCTTTGCTGCATCCCAAAGATAACCCTAGCGAGGGGCTCCTGATGGAACGACGGGGCCTGAACTGGAAAGTTGTACGGCTACAGGTCAACACCCTGCCCAAATAGGAGAAAACATGAAACACCTGCTCGAGATCCACATCCTGCAAAACTTCGCCCCCAGCAACCTCAACCGCGACGATACCGGTTCTCCCAAGGACGCCATTTTTGGCGGGGTGCGCCGCGGACGCATCAGCAGCCAGTGCCTCAAGCGGGCTGCACGGGAGTACGTGCGCAACCATCCCAACGGCCTGCCCCAGGAGGTGCTGGCTTTGCGCACCAAGCGGCTGGTGCAGGTCTTGGTAGATCAGCTCGAGGCCAAGGGCAGGAACAAGGAGGAAGCCCGCCGGAAGGTGGAGCAGGCCCTGGGCGGTATGGGCCTAAAGGTCGTTGATGAGGACAAAACCCAGTACCTGCTGTTTTTGGGCAAACAGGAGATAGCCAAAATCGCTGATCTCATCCACCAGCACTGGGATGGCCTGGTGGCCCCCCAGGCTGAGGAAGAGGGAGCCAAAAAGAAAGCCAAAGACGCCAAGAAAGCCGCCAAGGAGGCTGTCTCCGTCGAAATCAAAAAGGCTCTGGGCAGCGTGCTGGATGGCGGCAAGGCCTTGGACGTGGCCCTGTTCGGGCGCATGCTGGCCGACCTTCCCGAGAAGAACCAGGATGCCGCCTGCCAGGTGGCCCACGCCATCTCCACCCACGCGGTGGAGCGCGAGTTCGATTTTTACACCGCGGTGGACGACCTTAAGCCCGACGATAACTCGGGAGCCGACATGATCGGCACGGTGGAGTTCAACTCAGCTTGCTTTTACCGTTATGTCGCCATAGACCTCGAGAAGCTCCGCGAGAACCTCCAGGGCGACACCGGGCTGATGCTCAAGGGCCTCGAGGCCTTCCTGAAAGCAACCGTCAAGGCCAAACCCAGCGGCAAGCAAAATAGCTTCGCTGCCCACAACGATCCGGAGTACGTTTTGTTCACCGTGCGCCAGGAGGCCGACCCGCGCAACCTGGCTAATGCTTTCGAAAAACCGGTGCGTCCCAACCGTAATCTGTCGCTCACGGCAATGTCTGCGGTCAGGCTCGAGCAGAAGTGGCGCTGGCTCGAGGCCTGCTACGGTGAGGCCGGAAAAACCTTCCGCCTCAATGCCCCAGAGATAGACGAGGCCGACTTTAGGCGCAACGACAAAGACGAAAACCAACGTGTGGGCGAGCCGGTGACGGATCTAAAAACCCTGATTGAAAAAACCCTGGAAGCCGTGCGCGAGCAGATGGGGGTGTGAGATGCCCACCTTGCTGTTGCGCCTGGCAGGCCCCATGCAGTCCTGGGGCACCAAGAGCCGCTTTGACGAGCGGGACACCGACCTCACCCCATCCAAGAGTGGGGTGATCGGCCTGCTGTGCGCCGCGATGGGTATAGATCGCGAAGAGCGCGAGCTGGTGCTGCAACTCGCAGACTTACGGATGGGCGTGCGGATAGATCAGCCGGGGGTGCTGCGCTACGACTACCAGACCGCGCAGAACGTGATCGCCGCCGACGAGTCCAAGATACACCCCACCACCGTCTCGCGGCGTTACTACCTGGCCGATGCGGTCTTCCTGGTGGGGCTGGAGGGAGAGGATCGGGGGCTGCTCGAGCGCGTTCACCAGTCGCTCAAGAATCCAATCTGGCCCATCTTTCTCGGTAGAAAAGGTTATGTGCCAAGTCCGGGTGTATACCTCGAGGACGGCCTGTGCAAGGCGCCTTTGAAAGAAGCGCTGCAATACCGCTACCTCGGGCGGCAGTGGCCAAAGGACGACCAGGGAAAAGACCTCGAGTCGGCCAGATTGCCGGTGCTGCTGGAAAATCGGGGTTCAAGTGAAGGCTCTTTGCGCATGGATCAGCCTCTGGGCTCCTTTGCCGAACGCCGCTTTGGAGCCCGTTTTGTGATTTCTGATGTTGTGGAGGTAAGGCATGTACCTGAGCCGTCTTTTGCTTGACCCCCGCTCCAAACAGGCCCGCACCGACCTGGCCAACCCCTACAAAATGCACGCCACCCTTTGCCGTGCTTTTGCCGAACCCGATCAGACACCGCCGCGCTTTTTGTGGCGGGCGGAGGAGGGAAAAACCCCGACGGTGCTGGTGCAGAGCCTTGAAACGCCGAACTGGGAAAAACTGCTACAGCGCTTCCCCGGCTACTTCGCCCAAGCGCCCCAGTACAAGCCGGTTCCCCTCGAGCACCTCCAGCCCGGTCAGGTGCTGCGCTTTCGCCTGCGGGCCAACCCCACCGTTACCCGCAGGGATCCGCACAACCCCACTAAACGCAAGCGCTACGGCCTCAGGAGCGTAGAAGAGCAGCTCGAGTGGCTTGTGCGGCAGGGCACTAGCGGCGGGTTCAATGTGCTGGGCGCGATGGTGGTTCAAAGCGAGAAGGTCAGGTTCTACAAGCATTCCAAGAACGCCGATGAGTCCGGGCCTTCGGAGGCCTTGCCCATTGTGTTGCAGTCGGTGTTGTACGAGGGGCACCTGAAGATTGCCGACCTTGAGGCCTTCCAGCAAACCCTGGCGGCGGGCCTGGGCCACGCCAAAGCCCTGGGCTTCGGCCTGCTTTCCATTGGCAAGGGATAGCCATGAGGTACGAGACCCGCAACCTGCAAGAGCTGCCCAAGTTCCGCGACGGGCTTTCGTACCTCTACCTGGAGCATGGCCGCCTCGAGCAGCAAGACCAAGCCGTGGCCTGCTATAGCCAGGAAGGCGTGGTCATGATTCCCGCTGCTGCGCTGGGTGTGCTGATGCTGGGCCCGGGCACCTCCATTACCCACGCGGCCATACGCCAGCTTGCCAACAACGGCTGCTCGGTGTTTTGGGTAGGAGAGGAGATGGTGCGCTTTTACGCCAGCGGGATGGGGGAAACCCGCTCCAGCGCCAACCTGATGCGCCAGGTGCGGGCCTGGGCCGACCCAGAAGCCCACCTCGAGGTGGTCAAGCGGCTCTACCGGCTGCGCTTTGCCGAGCCCCTCTCACCCGAACTGACCCTCGAGCAGATTCGAGGCCTGGAAGGGGTGCGGGTGCGCGACACTTACGCCCGCTGGAGCCGCGAAACAGGCGTGGAGTGGAAGGGCCGCAACTACGACCGGGGCAACTGGGCGGCTGCCGATCCCATCAACCGGGCGCTTTCCGCCGGGGCGGCTTGTCTGTATGGCCTGGCCCACGCCGCTATCCTCTCGGCGGGCTACAGCCCGGCCCTGGGTTTCATCCACACCGGCAAGCAGCTTTCGTTTGTTTATGACGTAGCCGACATCTACAAAGCCGAGACCCTTATACCTACTGCTTTTCGGGTGGTGGCCGAGTCGGATTCGGGCGTCGAACGCCGGGTGCGCCACACCTTACGCCAGCAACTCAAGGAAGTGAAGCTCCTGGAGCGCATCGTCTCCGACCTGCATAGCCTCTTCGACGCGCTCGAGACCCCCGACCCCTACGCCGCCGACCCTGCGGCCCCAGGTGAGCTGTGGGACCCCGAGGGCCCGGTTCCGGGCGGGATAAGCTATGGTAGTGATCGTTCTGGAGAAGGTGCCGAAGACCCTGAGGGGTGAGCTTTCACGCTGGATGCTCGAGGTGAGCACGGGCGTGTTTGTGGGCAGCGTTTCGGCACTGGTGCGCGATTTGCTCTGGGAAAAGTGCATTGCCAAGAAAAGCTCGGGCCGCTGCTGCTTGCTCTACCGCACCAACAACGAACAGGGCTTTGCTATTCGAACCCATGGCGATACCACCCGCACCCTGATAGACTTTGATGGCCTGACCCTGGTAGCAGTGAAAAATGCCGAATGGGAGCGTATGCATCACAAGCGAAGCAGAAAAAGCAAACCAGGGGCGAATCTTGACAAAGTAACTCGGGATTCTGACACTTCCGAGGGGTCTAGCAGCTAATTTTGCTGTTAGAATCAAGTGTATTCCCCGCACCCGCGGGGATGAACCGGCACGCAAGGCGGCTACGCCATTTGTTCGTTGGTATTCCCCGCACCCGCGGGGATGAACCGAAACCCTGTCGCAATGGAAGGCCAAGGTCATCGTATTCCCCGCACCCGCGGGGATGAACCGGATTCCTCAACGGCGACCGAAGCCCCTCTACCGTATTCCCCGCACCCGCGGGGATGAACCGCTGC
>NZ_JHVI01000033.1 GCF_000620065.1 Meiothermus cerbereus DSM 11376
GGTAGCTGTGTTCCCGTCCCGCCTCGTCCCGCAGCCGCTGTACCCTGACCTGGATAAACCCCCAGCTACCGCGTACCTGGCTGGTGCGTTGTCCCACCCTCCTCCACCCCTTCGGTAGCTCCAGGGGGGGAAGGCGCCTGGGTCTCTTCCACCAGGCCTTGCATCAGCGTCCTGAGGAGTTCCGGGTTATGTCGCAGCATGGCCCGTTCGATCTCCGCCAGTCCACTCCCCGCTTCCAGGCTTAGTTCCAGGTCTTCCATGTACCGCTCAAAGGCTTGGCGTGCTTTCGTTTTCCACTCTTTCATGCCTTATTCTGGCATACGGATTTTTAGAGATGCACCCGTGCCATGCGGGCCGAATGAGCTTCGGAAAAGCTCGGCGAAATGCCCACTTCAACAGTAGCATAAAGACACCATGCTAACCACAACCGACCTACCAGGTATAAGGCTCCTGACCCTAAACGACCCCCAGCGGCGAAACCCGCTCTCCCCTGCCCTAACCAAAGACCTGCTGGCTGCCCTCGATGCCGCCGAGCAAGACCCGGCCATCCGGGCGGTGGTACTAACTGGGGCAGGCCCTGCCTTTAGCGCCGGGGCCGACCTGGAATTTCTCAAGCAGGTTACCACTGCCGGCGCCGAAGCCAACTATGCCCACTCGCGCGAGCTGATGCGCCTGTTTCACCGGGTATACACCTTCTCCAAACCCACTATTGCCGCCATCAACGGCCCCGCAGTGGCCGGCGGGGCTGGGCTGGCCACCGCCTGCGACCTGGTCGTCATGAGCGAGCAGGCCCAGATTGGCTATACCGAGGTGAAGATTGGCTTTGTGGCCGCTTTGGTCGGGGTAATTCTGGTGCGGGCCGTGGGCGAAAAACACGCCAGAGAACTGCTGCTTACAGGCAAGCTGGTCTCGGCTCTGGAGGCCTACCGCATGGGGCTGGTGAACCGGGTGGTGCCAGCCGAACAGGTGCTGGAGGAAGCCCTGGCCCTGGCCCAGGAGGTCGCCGCCAACGCCCCCACCTCGCTCGCACTGACCAAAGAGCTGTTGAATGCCTTACCGGGAATGGGCCTCGAGGACGGCTTCCGGCTGGCCTCCATTGCCAACGCCTGGGTGCGCGAGACCGGCGACCTGGCCGAGGGCATCGCCGCCTTCTTCGAAAAGCGCCCACCCCGGTTTTAGCGTTTTCTAAGGGCCTTCAGTTGCTCGGCAGCCTCTGCGGCGCTAATCTGGCCTTGTTCCAAAGCGGCCAGGATGGCCTCTTTTTCCTGGGGGCTGGGTCCCTCGGGCATCTCCTGGTACTCGTAGCCCAGCACCCTAAGCAAAGCTTCGAAGCGAGCCCGGATGGTGGGATAGGACAACCCCAGAATCCGCTCCACCTCCTTTAGGTTGCCCCGCACCTTGATGTACAGGCGCAAAAACTCCAGGTGTTCGGGGGGCAATAGGGCAAACTCGTTGGGCTGAAACTCGCCCCGGATCTCGGTACGACAATCCGAACAAACCAGCCCGGTCACGTTTAGGCGCCCGTTGCAGCCTTGCACCGGGCATTGGGTAGGCATGGGAAAAACTCTCATACAGGCTCCAAATCGGGCCTCACCTCACCACAGGCCTATCTTGACATAGACCTGCTGGAGGGCTTTGACATCAAAGGCTTTGGGCCTCACTTCCACCTCCACCAAGACAAAGGGCGGCATTTTGCGCAGTTCCCAGGTCTGGCCCCGCAACGCCTGGAGGGCATGCAAGACAAAATCCATCTGGGGGTCTCGAGTTGCCGACTTGCTGATCAGCCAGGTGCCCAGCATCAAGAAAAACTCGAGCAAAACCAGCGGCGCAAATAAAACGATGGGTATGGGTATCGCCTGCACCCGCACCCACAGGTACACAAACCTTGGGCGAAGCAGGTGCAAGCCGCGCCGACCTGGCAAAATGGCTATCTTAGAGAATGCGGTCATGGTATGCCGCTCCAAACTGGGGGAAGCCCCCCTCAGACCACCTCAATCAAGACCTTCATGGGGCCGGAGACTTTAGTCACCCCGTTTTTCTCGCCAACCACCTCGTTGACCTCTATATCCACCAGGCGACCTTCGGGCAGTTCGCCCTTGAGCATATCCAGAATGCCAGCAAGATCGATGCCCTGGGCGCTTAGCTGCTGCTTGGTCTCGGGGGGAATGAAGTTAGCGGCAAACTTGGCCAGGGCAGCCGGCAGGTTGACCTTGAGCTTAACCTCTTCGCCATCCACCACGATGCGGAGCATCCTAGCGATGCCTTTGGGGGAAGAGGGGGTGCTGGCCACCGCATAGGCCAGGCCCGGGCCAGGGGCCGCCTGGGGCGTTCCCGATTCCATTGCTTCCAGCAAGCGAATGGCCTCCTCAGCCGTTATCTTGCCTTCCTTGACCATATTCATAATGCGCTTCTTATCTTCCATAAACACTCCTAGTAGAACTACCTCTACTGCACCTATGTGTATGTGCAGGTCAGGCTTACCCAGCGCTCATTTCTAGGTTGCCCATACGGAGCGCAACCTCGAGGCTGGCCCGGCCGTCTCCAAGCTGCCTAACTCCACTGGAGCCGTAGTCAAAGCCCTGGATTTCCTGGCTGCCCGTGCTCACGCTGGGGTTCAGCCGAACGCTGCTACCGGGCAGCAAGTCCAGTTCGGCATTGCCCATCGAGACCCGCAGGCGGTGTGCGCCGTCGCGCAACAGGAGTGAGCCTTCGATGTTGCCCGCCGTTACCTCGAGGTCGATCCCCTCTACCGCCCTTAGTTCGACGTTGCCTACCGCCACCCGGCCCCGTAGGAAGGCAATCCCCTCGGCCTCGATCTGGCCCGCCTTGCCATCCACCTCCAGACCCCAGCCAGGGGGCAGCCGCAGTTCCACTGAACCCGTCTGGCCCAGCAAACCATGCAAAAAGCCCCCAGCGGACCAGTTTGGCACAACCTCGAGGTCGTCCCCCAGCGGGCGCACTTCTGCTGGCCCTTCGATCACTGGCTGCTCTAGGTCTGGGTCGAGCCTGGCCTCGAGCTGGCCTGCCATAAGCCTGACCCGCACCCAACGCAGCCCCTCTGGCGGCCCGTCCGCAGCCGCAGGAGTGGCATACTGCTCGCCCATAGTCTTTCTGGCCTCTTCTACTGCCGCCTCGCCCTCGTCGAGGGCAGAAAGCAGCAGGTCAGCTTCCTGCTGGGTAATTTTGCCCGCCTTTAGCAGGGCCTGGATGCGTTCTTGTTCAGTCATGAGAACCTCCACTAGTTAAGCTTTTTTGCAGTTGGCGGCTTTTTGCCTGGGACGGCTCGAGGGCCTCAGCCCAGGCCCTGAGTTGCCAGGCAATACGATGTCGAAGGGCATGCCTGGGCAACTGCCGCTCCAACTCGGCCTCCTGACGATAGGCGTTCATTTTGTCGGCCACTAGCACGGCAAGCTCCGCTGAATTGAAGTGCCCAAACATAACTGCCCTCCTTGGTCATAAATATAAACCAAGGTTTTACATTTTGTCAATATTTGTTTTACATATCCTAAAGAGTAGTTTTCTACACCTACCCCAACAGCGCCTGGAATCGCGCTATTCGCTCGAGCAAGACCTCCATACCGCCCTGCCAGAATTCCTCCGACTCCAGATCGAAGCCAAAGCGGGCGGCCAGTTGCTCGGCAGGGTATTTGCCCACCGAGGCCAGCAGCGCGTCGTAGCGGGCCACAAAACCCTGGCCCTCTTCCTGGTAGCGCCGGTACAGCGCCAGGCCAAACAAAAGCCCGAAAGCATAGGGAAAGTTGTAAAAGTTCGCGCCGTAGTAGTGGCCTTTCACGGCCCACATGTAGGGATGATAGGAGGCCAGGGCCTCGCCATAGGTGGCTTGCTGGGCTTCCAGCATCAGCTGGCAAAACTCGTCCGCCGAAAGCTCGCGCTCCCGCCGCCGGGCAAACACCGCCTGCTCGAACAGGAAGCGCGAGTGAATGTCGACAATCACCTGGGCAGCACTTTGCAGGCCACCCTCGAGCACGCCCAGCTGGTCAGCCGGCGGCAGCACCCGCAAAGCCGCCTCACCCACCACCGTTTCGTTCATGATCGAAGCAGTCTCGGCCAGGGTCATGGGCTCCTGACGCAACAGATAGGGCACCTCCCGCAAACAGTAGTTGTGGTAGGCGTGGCCCAGCTCGTGGGCCAGGGTCGAGAGCGATTCGAAGCTGTCCTCGTGGTTGAGCAGGATGCGCGAGCGCCCCTGCCCTACCGGGGTGCAGTAGGCCCCGCCCACCTTGCCCTTACGGGGTGGCGCATCCATCCAGCGCTCGGCATAGGCCCGCTCGGCCAGGTCGGCTGCAGCAGGCGAGAAGCCCGATAGGTGCTCGACGATAAAGCGCCGCCCTTCTTCCCAGCTCCACTTTTTGGGGCTCTGGCCGGGCAGTCCCACTGGAGCGAACAAATCCCACCAGTCGAGGCGCTCTTTCCCCAGCGCACGGGCTTTGCTGGCAAAGTAGCGTCGCCAGTGGGGAAAGCTCTGCACCATCACCTGCTGCAGTGCATCCAGGGTTCTTCGGCTGATGCGGTTTTCAAACAAAGCTGGAGCCAGGTCGTCTTCCCAGCCGCGCTTGCGGTTGAGGGTCGAAACCTCACCTTTGTAGCCGTTCAGGGCTGCCGAAAGGGCAATTTCGTTTGCTTTCCAGGCCGCAAGCTCGGCCTCATAAGCGGCCTTACGTACCGCCTCGTCGGGGTGCATGGCCAGGTTACGCACCGCCGAAATGGGCAGCTCTTCCCCATTCAGCACCGCTCCAATCTGGCTGGTGAGGTTGCCGTGGAGCTTGACCCAGGCCCGTCCACCTGAAAGCGAAAGTTCGGAGGCCAGCACTTCTTCTGCTTCCGACATCATGTGCTGGGAAAGCACCTTGGCTTCCTCGATTAGAATTCGGTAGTCGCCTGCCTGCACCGCCTCGGCATCCAGGCGGGCCAACCAGCGCTGAAGGCGGGGGCGTAGCTTCTGGTACTCGAGGTAGAGCAGCTCGAGCTCCGAAAGCTTGGCCTGGGCCAGGGCGTCGGAGCTATCGGCATCTACCCGCATCAAGACGTAGGCATACAGCGGCCAAAAAGTCTCGCCAAAAGCGTTGAGTCTGGCAATTAGAGCCTCGAAGGTTCCCCGGTCGGCAGCCCCTTCCGACCCACAGTGGGTTCGGATAAAATCCTGCAAATCCTGCAGTTGGCTGGCAGCCTGGCTCCAGGTAGAGCGAAACTTTTCGGATGCAAAGCCCGGGAAAATAGAGTCTAAATCCCAGGTCGGAAGTTCGGAGGTGGCTTGACTCATAGATTCAAGTATAGGGACTGGCCTGAAGCCAGGATAGCGGTTTTTGAAAATAACCTTCTGGGCTCACTTTTGCGGCTTGAAGCAGCGCTAAAAAAATGGTTTCGCTGGGGTTGTCACCTGCTGGCCGGGGCCGAAGACCTGTGGGGGTTCAAAGAAGCGCGATAAAATCCTGGGTATGCAGTTTCCGGTACGCGTTCCCATCCAGGTGCGTTTTAGCGACCTTGACACCCTAAAACACGTTAACAACGCGGTTTACCTCACCTACGACGAAGTGGCCCGGGGCCACTACCTGCGCCGGGCCGGGGCCGCCATTGATGGCGGAAACTTTGTGATGGCCAGGGCCGAGGTAGATTACGTCCGGCCCATCCTGTTTGATGACACGGTAGAAATTGCCATCCGGGTTGAAAAGGTGGGCAACTCGAGCTTCCGCACCTATAGCGAGACCTGGGCCAGCGGCGAACTGGCGGCCCGCATCAAGGTGGTGGTGGTCTGGCTGGAGGAGGGCAAACCCGCCCGCATCCCCGATAGGCTGCGCGAGGCCATTCGGGCTCTGGAAATCGAAGCGGTGGAAGGCTTGTGAGGGCGGTTCCCACGACTACGCGGATTATCGAGTTGGTGGGTTCTGCCCTCTATGAAATCTTGCTGGATTGTTCCCTTGATGTAGAGAGCCTGAGCGATAGCGGGTAAAGCCATCTATTTTTGCCAAAAACCAAAGTGAGCGTATTTGAAGGATTTCACGAGTTCTTCTCGAACAAGGCCGTCCTGGCATAAAAGGCTATTGGGCATAAAACGGCGCAGGGGGTGGGCCGTATAGCCTTGCGTCTAAACCAGCATTTACGCCCATCACCAGCTCGATGGCTTTTTCCAGCATCAGGTCGCGCCCCTCGGCCAGAGCGTACCAGTCGTCGGAGAGGTTCAGGCTGGGGGTGACGCGGTCAGGGTAAAAGCTGCCGTCTTTGCGCTGGGCCCTCGAGGTCGTCACCTGTAAACCCGAGCCGTCGCTCAGGCGCAAGAAAATGGTGGCGGTATTGCCCACCCCAGCGGTAGGCTGGCCGATGACCAGGGCTTGTCGGCCCTCTTGCAGGTCGAAGGTGAAGTACTCGGCGCACGAAGCGGTGCGCTCGTTCACCAGCAGCGCCAGCGGGCCCGTCCAGTAAACGGCCTGCACCTCGTACTGTGGGCGGTCGCGCCCTCCAAACCGGAGATAGTAATAGCCCTCTTTGAAGCCCTGCTCGCTAAAGCGCAGGTTGTCCTGCAAGCGCCGGTAGGTTTCCTTTACAAACGCACCGGCCCCCACCAGACACTCGCTCAAGACCCCGCCTCCGTTGTTGCGCAGGTCAATGACCATCGCTTTGGCCCCCGCAAGCTGGGCCTGCCGTACCAGCTCGTGGATTCGCGGCCCCACCTGCTGATACCCACTAAAGGAAGGTATGCGCAACACCGCCACTCCGTCGGGGCGGAGGCTCAGGGTAGGCAACTGCCGCAGGGAGATGATCCGGGGGTGCACCTCGAGCACCAGGCGCTGCTGGGCCCGCTGGATGGCAAGGCTCAAAGGTGCTCCCGCTGCCACGCGCTCGCGCAAAAAGTCCATTCGTTCACCCTCGGCCTGGGGTAGGGCCTGGCCGTTGATGGCCAGGATGCGGTCGCCCCGGCGCAACCCGGCTTCTTCGGCTGGGGTTTCGGCCAGCACCTCCACCACCAGCAACCCTTCCAACCCCGGCACCACCTGGAGCTGCACCCCCAGTTGGGGACGGGCGCTGCTGCTTCCGGCCAACCGCCTTTGAATCTCGGCGTAGTCTTCGGGGGTAAAGTAGCGGGTATGCCGGTCGCCATACTCGGCCACCAGCGCTTGAATTAGCGCGTAGGCTTTGTTGCTGGGGCAGCTTACCTCCTGGGCGCAGACCTTCTCGAGCTCAGCCTGGTACTTCTGCTTAAGTTCCTCTGGCCTGACCTGGGAAAAACCCCCATAATAGTCGTTCAGCAAGCGACTTACTTCGTTGAGCAAATCCTGCGCCGGGCTGGCCAGACCAAACCCGGCCCACAACATCAGCGCAGCCCCCCAAAGCCGCCAATTCCCCATAGATTATTTTTAGCGCCCAAATAGGAAAAATTGGGTTGTCTACATCACAAGGCTGCGGAGCAGGCCACTGGATTCTGAGCGGGACGATCGCAAAACAACCCTCTAGCATCCAAGTTCCCACAACTACCCTGCACGCCAGGCGCAATTTATCCAGTAGAGCAAAAGCGGTTGTACTGGGTATTCGCAAGGGCCCCCAGGTTACGGCACTGCCACCTTGCTCATTTCGCTCGAGCGAAGCATGGCGGCCCCAAAAAAACATCTCGCCTTGAATGTAGCCCTCAAGGCATGCGAAAGGTCTTTGGCTCCAGGGGCGGGTTGACCCTGGCTTGCTGCACCTTAACCTCGGCAAAGAGCACTCCGTCGGCATAAATACGGGCCCGAAAAGGGATGCGGATGCCCGCAACCAGCCGCAGGTCAGAATAAAGCACGGTAAGCTGGCCCTGGCTGTTCTGGTAGCGTTCGGCGATGAGCTGATTCTGAGCACCCACCAGGTAGATGGTCTTGCTGCCCTGGGTGCCTACCTCCACCGCCAGTCCGCTCACGTCTCCAAAGGTGCGCCGGCCCAAAATCCGCGCCATCTCGCGCCCGCTTCCCCCCAGCCGGATGCCGTACCAGGTCTGATACAGTCCGTCGCGCAGCTCCTTGGTCAGGGCTGGCTCGAGGGCCTTGCTACCCGAGATCGCACTCCAGCTTTGCCCCCCCGCTGGCGACACCTGGAGCACCTGAATCAGCCTGGGGCCATCGCGGTACTCTAGGCGAAGCCTTTTGGAGGGAAAGTCTACATACGAAACCACCGTCAGCTGGTTTTCCACCTGTGGCCCAGAAAAGGTAGTCAGAGTAGCGGTTTCCTGGTAGGTGCGCAGGCTGGCCAGGGCCTCTCCACCGTGGGCCAGGCGCAATTTCTCCAGCAACTGCGCCGCATCCGGGGCCACCTGCGCCATCGCCAGGGCGCTCATCATCAGCACAAAACCCACAAAGTACTTCCGGCTCGAGCTCATCTTGTACAGGGTATCGCAGGATTCTTTGTGTCAGGTAAGCCCCACCCCTGACCCTGCCGGGCCACCTCCCTCCCGCCCGGACTTCTCTGGATAGCCATAAAGCCACCCGGCAAAGCCAGAAAAGCCGACACCAGTCGGAATATAGTATTGCCATGCCGGAAGAAGCCAAACCCACCCCACAAGACCAGCTCTCCACCACAGCGCACCACATACGCATCGCGGGCAAGGAACTGCGCTACAGCGTGACCTGTGGAACCATGGTGCTTCGCGAAGAGTCGGAAAAAGATGGAACTGCCGAGGGGCACAGGCCCAAAGCCACCGTTTTTTTCGTGGCCTATACCAAAGACGGGGTAGCAGACCAGAGCCAGCGCCCCATTACCTTCTCCTTCAACGGGGGGCCGGGCTCGTCGTCGGTCTGGCTGCACTTAGGGCTTCTGGGCCCCAAACGGGTAGCGATGGGCGACGCCGGTGCGCTTACACCGCCGCCCTATCGGCTGGTGGACAACGAGCACACCCTGCTCGAGGAGAGCGACCTGGTGTTTATTGACCCGGTCGGCACCGGCTACAGCCGCATGCTCGAGGGAGAAAAAGCCAGGGAGTACCACGGCTTCAAGCGCGACCTCGAGAGCGTGGGCGAGTTTATCCGCCTCTATACCCACCGCTACGGGCGCTGGAGCAGCCCCAAGTACCTGATTGGCGAGAGCTACGGCACCACCCGGGCCGCGGGCCTGTCGGGCTACCTGCAGGAGCGGCACGGCATGTACCTGAACGGCCTGATGCTGGTGAGCAGCATCCTGGACTTCAGCACCGCCCGCTTCAACCCCGGCCACGACCTGCCGCACATCCTGTTCCTGCCCACCTTTAGCGCCACCGCCTGGTACCACCAAAAGCTCCCCCAAGACCTGCAAAAAAAGCCGCTAAAGGCCCTTCTGAAGGAGGTCGAGGATTTTGCCGAAGGCGAGTACACCCTGGCCCTGATGCAGGGCAGCAAGCTATCTCCGGCTGAGCAGCAGCGCATTGCTCAAAAACTCGCACGCTACACCGGCCTGTCGGAAGCCTACGTGCAGGCCTCCAACCTGCGCCTCGAGATCATGCGCTTTACCAAGGAACTGCTGCGTTCCGAACGCAAAACTGTGGGCCGGCTCGACAGCCGCTTTACCGGAACCGACCGCGATGCCGCCGGGGCTACCTTCGAGTACGACCCCAGCTACGCCGCCATCCAGGGCCCCTACACCGCCACCCTCAACCAGTACGTACGGCAAGACCTGGGCTTCCAGAGCGACCTGCCCTACGAGATTCTGTCCAGCCTCTACGAAAACTGGAGCTACAAGGAGTTCGAGAACCAGTACCTGAATGTGGCCGAAACCCTACGCAAGGCCATCTGCATGAACCCCTTCCTGCGGGTGTATGTAGGCAGCGGCTACTACGACCTAGCCACCCCCTATTTCGCCACCGACTACACCCTGAACCACCTGGGCCTGGAGCCCCACCTGCAAAAGAACATCCATGTGCACTACTACCCCGCCGGCCACATGATGTACGTGCATCAGCCCTCGCTGGCCCAGCAAGCCGCCGATTTGAAAGCCTTTGTCCGGGGACTAACAGCCACATCCACGCGAAAGAAAGCGGCCCGCAAGTAATACCAGATTCGGTTAGTTCGTCACCGACCGGTGACGAACTAACCCGACCGAAGGGAGTGCTCTAGGATTCAAAAAGATAGCCTCTTGATGTTTTTCGTTTGAAGATTTTCTTTTTGAATCCGGTATAATACCTGCCGCACACCGGCGCAACACATCGGAACTGGCGGCAGCTTGGCCCTGAGTTCAGTTGGTAGCATGGGGCCATGCGAATGGGGGTTTTGCTTACACCCGGTTTCCTCGAGGCCGAAGCGGCTTTGGTCATGGAGGTGGCCCGACTGCTGGGCTGGGAACGGTTTACCGTAGCCAGGGGCCGCACCGCGCTCGAGGGCAGCGCGGGCGCAGTCTGGACACCCAAGTACACCTTCGCCGCCCGGCCCGAGCTGGACGTGCTGGTAGTTCCTGGGGGCCCCAACATGCGCAAACTGGGGCGCGACAGCGAGCACCAGGACTGGCTGGGCGAGGTATGGGGCGGCCTGCGGGCGGTATTTGCGGGGGCCAATGCAGCGCTTTTTTTGTGGGAGGCGGGCTATGTCTCGGGTCAGGTGGCGGCCCACCCCATCGCCCAGGAGGCCCTGGCCGGAGCTGCTCTAGAGCGCAGCCAGGCACCCTACCACTGGCAGGGCAAGGTCTGCACCACCCAGGGCTACCTGGCTCTGGCCGGGGCCGTGCTGGACTGGGCTGGTTCCTCCGAGGAAGCCAGGGCCCACCTGGGCCTTCCATAGGGCTTGGGGCTTTTGCCTTTGCGCGGTTAGAATGTGGGCTTGTGTGCAGGTACAGTAGCCTGCCCAGAGGAACCACATGGCATCACTCGGAGTCGGAATCGTCGGTCTGCCCAACGTGGGCAAATCCACGCTATTTAACGCCATCACCAAAGCGGGCGCCCTTGCGGCCAACTACCCCTTTGCCACCATTGACAAAAACGTGGGGGTGGTCACCCTGCCCGACCCACGCCTGGCCGCCCTGCAAAAGCTCTTCGTGAAGGGCGAGCGGGTTCCCCCCATGGTGCCCACCCACGTGGAGTTTGTAGACATTGCCGGGCTGGTCAAGGGAGCGCACAAGGGCGAGGGCCTGGGCAACCAGTTTTTGGCCAATATCCGCGAGGTGGCGGCCATTGCCCACGTGGTGCGCTGCTTCGAAGACCCCAACGTGGTGCACGTGGCAGGCAAAGTAGACCCCCTGGACGACCTCGAGACCATCAACACCGAGCTGGCCCTGGCCGACCTCCAGACCATCGAGAAGCGCCTGGACAAGCTACGCAAAAGCGCCAAAACCGACAAGGACGACAAAGCCCTTCTGGAGGTGCTCGAGCCCCTCATAGAGCACCTCTCCCAGGGCCAGCCCATCCGCACCTTTGCCGGAGCCGATCCGGAACTTCTGAGCAAAGCCGCCCGCGAGCTGGGCCTGCTTACCTATAAGCCGGTGATTTACGTCTGCAACGTGGCCGAGGAAGACCTACCCGACGGTAGCCAGAACCCCCATGTGCAGCATGTGCGTGAGATAGCCGCCAACGAAGGGGCCGAGGTGGTGGTGGTATCGGCCAAAATCGAGGCCGAGCTGGCCGAACTCTCCGAGGAAGAAGCCCAGGAGTACCTGCGAACCCTGGGCCTGGAGGAATCGGGGCTGGATCGGCTGGTACGCACCGCCTACCACACCCTGGGCCTGCAAACCTTCTTCACCGCGGGCGAGAAAGAAGTGCGGGCCTGGACCATTCGCAAAGGCACCAAAGCCCCCCAGGCCGCCGGCGAGATTCACTCCGACCTCGAGCGCGGCTTCATCCGGGCCGAGGTCATCGAGTGGCACAAGCTGGTCGAGGCTGGCGGCTGGGCCAGCGCCAAAGAAAAAGGCTGGGTACGCACCGAAGGCAAGGATTATGTGGTGCAGGACGGCGACGTGATCCTGGTGCTGTTCAATGTGTGAGCTGTCTTCTCTTTGCTGGGGCCCCCGCCTGAAGCCGCCCTTGCATCCAGTTGGTTTTGACCTGCTCTAAATAAAGAGCTTCAGGTGGGGTTTTATACCAGATTCGGTTAGTTCGTCACCGAACGGTGACGAACTAACCCGACCGAAGGGAGTGCTCTAGGATTCAAAAAGATAGCCTCTTAGCGCTTTTTGTTTGAAGATTATCTTTTTGAATCCGGTATTACTCCGCCAAGGCCGCAAGCTGAAAGGCCTGGCCCAAGCGGGCCTCGTCGGTCAGGTCGAGGCGCAGGGGGGTCAGGGCGATAAAGTTGTGATCCACCGCCCAGCGGTCGGTGCCTTCCTCGGGCTCGTGGTCGGGATGGGCGGCAAACCAGAAGTGCTCCCGGCCCATGGGGTCGGTGCCAGGTATAACCCGCCCCTCGTAGCGCCGCACCGACTGGCGGGCCCAGAGCAGCCCCTTGGGCTTGGATGGCAGGTTGACGTTGATCAGAAAAGGCTTGGGTTCGCGCAAGAGGGCCTCGAGCACCCGCCCCACCCAGGGCTTGAGGGTGGCAAAATCGGGCTCGCGGCCATTGACGGGCGTACTAAAAGCTATGGCCGGGATACCCAGCAAAGCCGCTTGCTTGGCCGCCGCCACCGTGCCGGAGTGCCAGATCTCGTTGCCCAGGTTGGAGCCCAGGTTGATGCCCGAAAGCGCCAGGTCTACCCTGTCCCAGTGGTGGGTGCCCAGGGCCACGCAGTCGGCGGGGGTGCCGTTGACGCGGTAGGCCTCGAGGCCCCCCATTGGCGTAGCACGGTAGTGCAGGGGTCGGGCGATGGTGATGGCGTGCCCCATGGCCGACTGCTCCACGTCCGGGGCCACCACCCGCACCTCGCCAAAAGCAGCGGCCACCTCGGCCAGGGCCAGCAAACCGGGGCTGTAGATGCCGTCGTCGTTGGTTACCAGTATCCGCATCGGTTACCTCTCCAGACTGAGCTTGCTGACCATTCGTCAGACCGGGGTCAGCCTGGTCAAGCAAATGTCAGGAAGCGTACCAACACCTTCTGACAAAGGCGATTTAATCTCAGACGAAGCATGGTTAGCGTGCTTATCCCAACCTACAACCGCCCCCAACTGCTGCTGCGGGCGCTGCGCTCATTACAACTCCAGCTCTACTCCGACTGGGAGGCCGTGGTGGTGGACGATGGCGATGGCTCAGGCATCCTGGCCGCCCACGGCCTGCGCGACCCCCGCATCCTGGCCGTGCGCAACGCAGGCAGGGGCCAGGTAGAGGCCCGCAACACCGGGCTGGCCCAGGCCTCCGGACAGATTATTGCGCTGTTGGATGACGATGATTGGTGGCTCGACCCCACCCACCTGCACCGGGTGGTGCGGGCGCTCAAGGCCCAAGCAGGACTGGTTTACCGGGGGGGCTACCTGGTGCTGGAACGCGATGGGCTCGAGCTAGAGCGCATCCCCTTCGACTTCAGCGCCAGCCCCCAGTCGCTCCAGCGCGACAACCACCTGCTGGCCTCAGGCACCGCCTACCCCCGCTTTCTGCACGATGCGCTAGGCCCCTTCGACCCCGAGATGGCCGACTACTGGGACTGGGACTGGTACCTGCGGGTCACCGGGGCCGGCTATCCCCTCATTCAGTTGCCGGGCCGGGGCGTGGCAGTTTCCATGCACGGGGGCAATATGTCCTATGCAGCCCGGCTGGAGGAACGCCAGAAAAACCTCGACAGGCTCTCGAGCAAGCACGGGCTGGGCCAGCTAAAACTCAAAGATCACCGCATCATTGCAGGTGCGGCCTGAGCCGGGTACCCGGGTTCGTTCTCTTTAAAACCCCTCTACTTGCCCAGCTTCTGACCATCCCGCTTACCCCCCCAGCGCCGCTGCTGCCCGCTGGGGGTAAGGATGAAGCTATTGCGGTCATCGGCGATCTGAGCCCGTAAAATCTCCAGCACCTTGCGCTTGAGCCGCGGGGCCAGAATGGGGAAAAACAGCTCGTAGCGGCGGTCGAGGTTGCGCGGCATCAGGTCGGCGCTACCAGCCCAGACCCGCCATTTGCCCCCGGCCTTGAAGGCCACCGCGCGGGCATGCTCCAGAAAGCGCCCCACCAGGCTCTTAACCTCCACCCCTTCCCAGAGGGTGGTCAGGGTGCTGCGGACAATCAGATGTACGCGGGCTCCTCGGTTCAGGGCCTCCTCCAGGGCTTGCAGGAGGGGGGGGTCGGTGATGTGGTTGAACTTCAGGATAATCTCGCCCTTCTTGTGGGCCTCGGCCTGGATGCTTTCCAGCAGCAGGTCGCGGATGGCAGGGCCCGTCCGCAAGGTAGCCAGCACCGGCGTCTGCTGCTGTTCCAAAGCCTCAAAAAAGGTACGCACATCGGCAGTAAGGGCTGGGTGAGTCGAGAAAAGGGAAAGGTCGGTGTAGAGCCGCCCGTTAATGGGGTTGTAGTTACCGGTACCCAGGTGAACGTACTCACTGCCAGCCCGACGCACGTAGAGGGCCTTGGCGTGAACCTTCTTGCTCGGCAGCGGCAGCACCCGCACCCCGGCCCCGGCAAAGCGCAGGTTCCACTCGAGGTTGGCCAGTTCATCGAAGCGGGCCCGGCCCTCCAGCAGCACCGCCACGTCCTTGCCGGCCCTGGCGGCCTGGATGAGCGACTGGGCGATGCCGTTCTCCTCGCCAATGCGGTAGAGGGTAGCCCGCAGGGCCTCCACCTTGGGGTCCTGGGCGGCAATCTGTGCAAAGGCCTCCACCGCGCCATAGTCTTCGAAGGGGTGGTAGAGCAGCAGATCCCGGCGGTTCAGGTAGTTGAAGGGATCTTTGGCAAAACCCTTGGGCTTCTCGATGGTGATGGGCTTAAACTTCTCGCTCTCGGGCCCCCGATCAACGATGGTGGTTACAAAGCTCAGGTCGAGCGGCGGCGATATCCGGAAAACCTCCCAGGGTTCTAGCTCCAGGGCCACCCGGAGGGTCTCGGCCCACAGGGGGGGGAAGTCTTCTTCGACCTCGAGGTGGCTCACCTTGCCGTCCAGGCGGGCCTCGAGGGCCTCGGGCAGCTCGTCCCAGTCGGCGCGGGAACGGGCCAGTTGGGCCAGGCGAATCAGGCGAAACTCAAAGAGCGGCAGTTTCTGGCTGCCGGGCAAAAACAGGTCGCTGCGCATCCGCACCAGCGCCCCCAGACGCACAAAGCCCCCTTCCCGCCCCGGAACCTCCAGCAGCCTAGGTAGGCTCTCGGGAAATCGAATCAAGTGCTGGAGTGCCCCTTCACCAGAGGCAAAATAAAGGGCCTGGCTGGCCAGTTCGGGTATAGCTTCGGGCCGGATCAGGTCGGTAAGGGGGGCCACTTCCTCGGCCAGGTAGGCCCCAAAGTACTGCTTCTCGGCCTTGGTGAGCTGGGAGGGCTCCAGGATATGGATGCCCAACCCTTCCAGCGCCTTGAGAAACTCCAGGTAGAACCGGCTGGCTTCCTCGGCCTGATCCAGGGCTTCCTTCATCAGCTCCTGGTAACTGGGGTTGCCCCGTTCCTCGGCAAAGGCCCGCGAGATACGCGCAGAAAAAAACTCATCGAGGTTCGAAGCCCATATTGCCAGAAAACGCAGCCGCTCCAGGAGGGGGAAATCGGGCCGCCGGGTCTGCTCCAAAACCCTGCGGTTGAAGGAAAGCCAACTGGCCTCTTGCGTAATGTGGGTAGCAACATAGGGCGGCGTTTTGACTTTTTTGGGCATCGTCCCCAAGTTTTGGCGGGCTTTGTCAGGGGACGGTAAAGCTTTTTTCTTGGTCTTGGTTTTTTTCACCTTGGCCTGAGTTTATCGTTCAGAGGGCAGAAATGAAAAGGCGAGGCCAAAAGCACGTTCATCGCCCGGCATCGGATTGGGCCATCCCCCACAGCCCCAACTGATTCACCCCGAGCACACCCAAAGCATGCAGCAAAACTTGAGCCAACACCCCTAAAGCCCTACGATGGGGCGGTGCAACGTCTGGGCATTGTGGATCTGGGTTCGGGAACTGCGCGGCTGGTGGTGTATGCCTATGCGCCGGGCAAGCACTTCCGGTTGGTGGACGAGATACGCGAAACCGTGCGGCTGGGCGAGGGGCTGGCCACCCAGGGGCGCCTAAGTAAAAGCGGGATGCAGCGGGCTTTGTCGGCCCTCAAACTCTATGCCGATTTTGCCCAGGCCACCGAGCTGGACGAGCTGCGGATAATTGCCACCAGCGCCAGCCGCGACGCCGAAAACGGCCCGGAATTTATGCAAGAGGTGCGCAAGCTGGGGCTTCAGGTACAGGTGCTCTCCGGCCAGGACGAGGCCCGCTATGGGGTGCTGGCCGTAGCCAACTCGTTTAACTTCCCAGACGCCTGGGTAATGGATCTGGGCGGGGGCAGCGCCCAGCTCTCGCGCATGGAGGGCCGAACGTACCGCGAGGGTCGGGCCTATCCGCTGGGGGCGGTGCGCCTGACCGAGCTGTTTCTCAAGTCGAATCCCCCCAAAAAGGGCGAGGTGGAAGACCTCGAGCGTTTCGTGCGCCGTGAGATGAAGGAGGTGCTGGCCCAGGTGCGCCAAAACCCCCTGCCGCTGGTAGCGATGGGCGGCACGGTACGCAACCTGGCCAAGCTGGCCCAGCGGCGCCGGGACTACCCCCTCGACCTGGTACATGGCTACTTTTTATCGCGCGAGGCGCTGGAGGAAGTGGTAGCGCTATTGGCCCAGCGCACCACCGAGCAACGCCGACAGCTCGAGGGCCTTCAGGCTGACCGGGCTGATGTGATTGTGGCCGGCGGACTGGTCTACCGCACGGTGCTGCGCGAAGGGGGACTCGAGGGCCTCTGGATTTCGGGGCAGGGGGTGCGGGAGGGTGCTTTCTACCGGGAATTTCTGCCCGCACCCCATCTCTTAAGCGATGTGCGCGGGTTCTATGTGCGTAACCTCTTTGCCCGCTACCCCCAGGACTACGGCCACACCGCCCGGGTACGCCACTTCTGCCGTTTGCTGTTTAGGCTGCTGGCCCCCCTGCACGGCTACGGCCAGGCCGAGGAGCAGCTATTGGACGAGGCCGCTCTGCTACATGACATCGGCATGAGCGTGGGCTACTACGACCACCACAAACACGGCGAATACCTGGTCATGAGCGGGGCCATGCCCGGCCTGACCCACCGCGAGCAGGTTTTGCTGGGATTGCTGGTGCGCTACCACCGCAAGGGCGAGCCTCGGCCTGGAGCCTACCGCTCGGTTCTACAGGAAGGAGATAACAAGCGCCTGCTGCGGCTGGCCACTATCCTACGCATCAGTGAGTACCTCGAGCGCAGCCGGATTGGGCGGGTGGAGGGCCTGAGTGTAGAAATTGGCAGCAAGCAGGTGCGCCTGACCCTGCTGGCCCAGGATGAGCCCTGGGTAGAGCTCACCGAAACCCGCAAGCAGGCCAGACTGTTTCAGCATGCCTTTGGGTTGGAGCTGCTGGTAGAATGGGAGCCTCGAGGTTGACCATGCGGCTTTACCTGATCCGCCACGCCATTGCGCTCGAGGCCACGCCGGGCCAGTCCGACGATGCGCGCCCACTCTCCTCCGAGGGCATCGAGAAATTCAAAGGGGTGGTGCAGGGGCTCAAGCGCCTGGGTGTTGGCCTGGATCGCCTCTACCACAGCCCCAAGCTGCGGGCGGTGCAGACAGCAGAGCTGCTGGTTCCACTGCTGGACGGCGAAACCGAGGTAACACCCCATCTGGCCGGCGAACCCAGCCTCGAGCTCCTGAAGACTCTTCAGGGTTCGTCTGTGGCCCTGGTGGGACACGAGCCCTGGATCAGCGATTTGTGCGCCTGGCTCATGACCGCTCGTCGGGAAGGCGGCGCGTTACCTTTCAAGAAAGGCGGCGTGGCCTACCTCGAGGGCACCCCCAAACCCGGCGGCATGAGGCTACTAGGTTTTTGGTCCCCCAGGCTTCTGCGTCGGCTGGGACAGTGAACACCCGCTTAGGGCTCGAGCCGGAAGGGGGTTTTCTGCCCCGCCAGGGCAATTTCTCTGGCCTCCTGGGGAACCCAGGAAAGCCCCAGCACGGCCTTATAGGCCCGCAGGGCTTTATCGCGCTGACCCATCAGGTCGGCCAGCTGCCCGTAGCGGGATAAGGCATAACCCGGCAAGTAGGCAGGATGCTGAAAGTCGGTGTGCACAAGCTGCTCCATCAGCTGGTAGGCATCCTCTAGCTGACCTGCCGCCAAGTAGATCTGGGCCGCGCAGTACAGGGCTTCAGGGCCTTCGACCTCCTGCAGTTGCTGCAACAAAACTGCCCAATCGTCCGACTCGCTCAGTTGCCAGGCCCGATCCAGCACGCTGCGCTGGCGTTCCAGCTCGGTCGGGGTGTGGGCTCCCGGTAACCTGCGCCGCTCCGGCGGTAGGTAATTGAGCAGCAGGGGGTACTCGAGCACGTCTACCAGTACCGCCACCCGCCCCCAGGTATGGCCGAGCTGCGCAGCCACCTGGGCCATGCGTTGCTGCCGGAAGCCCGTAGCGGGCCCCTCCCCAAATACCTGCACATAACCCTGGTGGTAGGCCCTTAGTGCCTGCAACACCGGCTCCTGGGCGAAATCCTCTGGGGTACGGGGGCTGCCAACCACCCATTTGAGGTTCTCCTCGAGCCCGTGTACCTGGCTCAGAATCTGCTGCCCCTTGGGATACTGGCTCAAAGCCTCGCGAAAGCGTTCCGCTTCGGCCTTGAGTTCCGACTGATGGTCCAGTGCCTCCAGCGCAATACCCGCACTTTCGGCCCAGGGCAAAACATGGAACAATGAGAGCTCGTTCTGGTCGCGCCAGCGCTGCGCCGCCAGTTCTTCTGGACTATACGAGGCCAGGAAAATCTTCTCGGGCTGGTGCGCTTTGAGCAGTTCGAGCACCGTCACCCCGTTGTAGCGCGGGTGCAGCACATGAAAGGGGCCCAGCGTAGGAATGACCAAGACCGACACACCCCACATTCTAGACCTCAAAGACCGCAACTACCGTTTGGCCATGCTCAATGGCTGGTTTGTGCTATTGGGCGACGCCTTTTTTAATGGTTCCATCGTGCTGGCATCCTTCGCGGCCAAGCTGGGGGCGGCCAACTGGGTCATCGGTCTATTGCCAGCCCTGCTCAATGCAGGCTCCATGGTGCCCCAGGTCTTCATCGCCCCTTACGTGGCCCGGCTACCCGTAAAGGTCACGCTGTACCGCCAGATGGCCCTGTTGCGCATAGCCAGCCTGGGCATCGTGGCCCTGGGCGGGTTTTTCCTGGGCAATTGGCCCGACCTGCTGTTGTGGGTATTTGTGGTAGGTCTGGCCCTCAACGGGTTTTTTACTGGGTTCTCGAGCCTGCCTTTCTGGGAAGCCATCGGCAAAACCATCCCCATGGAGCGGCGCAGCGGGCTTTTCTCAGCTCGTAACCTGGTAGGGGGGGTGCTGGCCTTTGGAGCCGGTTTTTTGGTGCGGCTGGTGCTCGAGCTACCTCTGGCTTTCCCCTATCCCTACGCCATTCTCTTCACCCTGGGGACCCTGGCCTTCGCCTACGGCTGGCACCTTTTTGGTCAGATTGACGAACCGCCCGACAAAGAAATCCGCACCGAGCGCATCTCTCTCGGCCTGCCGTTCCGCGACTTCTATTTTCGCCGCTTTCTACGGGTGCGTATCCTGCTGGTGGTCGCCAGCATGGTCGAACCCTTCTATGCGGCCTATGCCGTGCGGGTGCTGGGTCACAAGGGCGAAATTGGCACCTACCTCATGGTCTACACGCTTTTCTCGGTACTTTCAAACCTGCTTTGGGTGCAGGTCTCGAGGCGCTATGGCTCACGCAGCCTCATCCTGATCGGTGCTGCACTGGGCGCGGCAACGCCCATCCTGGCCCTGCTGCTGCCAAAAACCCTTTTCTGGATAGTTTTTGCTCTACAGGGCGCCTACCTTGCCGCCATCGGGGTGGGCACCTCCACCTACCTGGTGAACCTGGCCCCCACCGATGCCCGCAGCTCATACATCGGCCTGTCCAACACCATTGTGGGGCTGCTGGCCTTCTCGCCGGTGCTGGGGGGCTTGCTGGCCGACCGCGTCGGGTATGTGGGGCCAATGGCAGTAGCCACCATCTTCTACGCCTGGGCCCTGTACGCAGGCCGCCGCTTGAAGCTGCTCGAGAGGGTGCAGCCGCGCTAGGCAGGCTGCCTTACCCAGGAGGCCTCGGGCAGCACCCCACAGGCCACAAACTCCAACTAAGCCGCCTGATTTGACGCCCCTCCCCTCTCAGCCGTAGACTTCTAGCCAAGATGAGGTCTCGGCCAACTACTAGACCTAGGGAGAACTTCTAGCCGCAAGGCAGTAGAGGTTCTCCCGGCTCGTAGTTGAAGGGCCGGGGTTTTTTTTGAGGTGATTATGAACGCAGTGCTTCCCGACGGACGAAAACTGGAACTCCAACCCGGCGCCACCGCAGCCGATGCTGCCAAGGCCATTGGCCCCGGTCTGGCCAAGGCAGCCGTTGGTGCAATTGTCAACGGAGAACTGTACGACCTGCTCAAGCCTCTACCCCCAGAAGCCGAGCTACGAATCCTGACCGAAAAGGACCCCGAGTACGCCCAGCTCTTCCGCCACACCCTGGCCCACGTAATGGCCCAGGCGGTGCGCGAGCTATACACCGAACGCGGCTACAAACCCGAAGAGGTCAGGCTGGCCATTGGCCCGGTAATCGAAAACGGCTTTTATTATGATATCGACGCCCCCGAGCCCATCCGCGAGGAAGACCTGCCCATCATTGAAGAAAAGATGCGCCGGATTATCGCGGCCAACCTGCCCCTAAAGCGCTTCGTGCTTTCGCGTGAGGAAGCGCTAAGGCGCTATGCGGGTGTGGATCCCTACAAAACCGAGATAATTCAAGACCTTCCCGAAACAGAAGAGCTAAGCTTTTATGAGCAGGGCGACGAACAGTTTGGCTTCACCGACCTGTGCCGGGGGCCACACGTACCCAGCACGGGCCGCATTCCTCCCTATTTCAAGCTCACGGCCATTGCCGGGGCATACTGGCGGGGCGACTCGAGCCGTCCCATGCTCCAGCGCATCTACGGCATCGCTTTTCGCACCAAGGAAGAGCTGGAACACTACCTCTGGCAGCAAGAAGAGGCCAAACGCCGCGACCACCGCAGGCTGGGGCAGGAGCTAGACCTGTTTACCATCAGCGAAGAAGTGGGCAAGGGCCTGCCGCTCTGGTTGCCACGGGGTGCTTTTATTCGCAAGCAGATGGAAGACTACATGTATCAGAAGGAGCAGGCCCACGGCTACCACTACGTGTATACACCGCACATCGCCAATGCCAGGCTCTACTACACCTCGGGCCACCTGCCCTACTACAAAGACGACATGTACTCCCCCATCGAGATTGAGGGTGAAGAGTATTACCTCAAGCCCATGAACTGCCCGCACCACCACATGATTTACAAGGCCCGGCCTAAAAGCTACCGCGACCTACCCCTGCGGCTGGCCGAGTTTGGCACGGTCTACCGCTTCGAGCTTTCCGGCACCCTCTCGGGCCTAACACGGGCGCGGGGCTTCACCCAAAACGATGCCCACATCTACTGCTCGAGGGCCCAGGTTACCGAGGAGTTCATTCGGGTCATTCAACTTTTCGACGAGGTGTACAAAGACTTTGGCATCTCAGACTACTGGTTCCGCCTCTCGCTGCCAGACTTTGAGAACAACCCCGAGAAGTTTGGCGAGGAAAACGACAACTGGCGCGACTCCATTGCGGCCATCCGGGCCGCGCTGGAACAAACCGGGGCCAAGTATGTGGAGGGTATTGGCGAGGCCACCTTCTACGGCCCCAAGCTGGACGTACAGATTCGTAGTGTTTTGGGCAAAGAAGATACCATCGCCACCAACCAGCTCGACTTTATTGTGCCCGAGCGCTTTGGCCTCGAGTTCACCAACGAAAAAGGCGAAAAAGAAACCCCAGTGGTAATCCACCGGGCCATTATGGGCAGCTTCGACCGCTTCTTCGCCTTCTATCTGGAGCACACCGCGGGCGACTTCCCGCTGTGGCTCTCCCCCATCCAGGCGGTCATTGTGCCCATCGCAGACCGGCATCTGGCCTACGCCAACCAGATAGCCGCCCAGATGCGTAAAAATAAACTGCGGGTAGAAGTAGACAGCCGCCCCGAGCGCATGAATGCCAAAATCCGCGATGCCGAGCTGCAAAAAATCCCCCTCATTCTGGTAGTGGGCGACAAGGAAGCCGAAGCCGGCGTAGTCAATGTGCGCGAGCGGCACGTAAAGGAGCAGCGGACGCTGGAGCTAGCGGCGCTAATCGAGGAAATGAAGGAGCGGGTCGAGGCAAGAAAGTAAAAACTGGGCCTGCAAATCGGCCAGTATGTCCTCGAGTCCAGCCAGCTCAAGGCCTGGGCTCACTGGGTAATGTGCGCATAAAAGCCTCGGCCTCTTCAGCTTTTGCCAGGCGGGGTTGACGGCCTTCAAACCAGCGCCAGAGCCCCTCCAGATCAAGTTTCTGGAGGCCCTGGGGCTCACCCAGGATTATCTTGTGGTCGCCATCGCGCACCCAGAGCATGCCCAGCACCTGGCCCTCGAGCCAGCTTCCAGCCGGTATTGGCTCATTGCTAGCCCAAATTGCGTCGAGGGTGTCCTGATCGGCAGGGTTATAGTAACCCGGTATCAGACCATAGTTGACCGGCGGCAAGCCCCACTCGGGCCGCCAGGGGGGCTCCCTTGGCACAAGGCACTGCCCATTCCAGCTATACCTTTCAACACACCCCAGGCTCCATTCAACCAGCATTCTGGCTCGCATCTGCAAAGCATTTTATATAAACCCCACCTGAAGTTTCTGTTTAGGGCAGGTCGAAACCAACCGCGCAGCTTCAGGCAGGCCCCTCCCCACGAAAAGAACAAATCAAAGACATCTCTTATTGGTCTTGCGATGGTCTTTGGCTTCCCACAAGCCACGGCATCGGCCCTGGAACAAAAAAAAATCAACTGCCACCGGGAGGCGCGGGGGCAGTTGCCAGGGGGGCAAGACTTCAGGCCAGGGGTCTCGAGCGCAGTCGTGTCGCCTGGCCGCGCGAGACAACACAGCCACTAAACTCAATAGGGGCGGGCAAGAGCCAGTTTCGCAGCGAGGTGCGTCCACTGCCCATCGGATGGGGCCGAACCCGAACAGGTCGGGTATTGTCAAATGCAATCTGCAATATAAGTTCCCTACTCATGTTGGTAGGTTAAACCATCGGTCGTTACAGGCGCGTTACATTTGCACCAAAAGACATTAAGAAACCTTAATGTTTGGCTATGCCTGGGCGAAGTGTTGCCTTTATGAACCCTATCCCAGGTGGGCGCTTCTCCTGCTGGCGTTTTCGATGAGCGGGAAGATTTCAAACGGGCCCCAAAGCCTTGAATAACCCGCAAAGCAGCGGACCTCGAGCTGCCCTCACCCGATGCAGCATCCCACCTGCCGCACAGATGCTCAAGCCTGCATGGGTTTTGGGGAAGATTCCTCGCCGGGTTCTTCCCAGGCCAGCTCAATCAGATCGATCAGCTCTTCTACCGGAACGCCATAGCGACGGGAGATGCGAGTAATTTCATGCCCCAGCCGTTTCAACTGACTCACATACTGCTGGGATACCTCGCCCGGCTCGGCCTCGAGGTCTTCCACAATACCGATGAGCCAGCCCAACAGCTCGCTGGCATCTTCGTCAGAAAGCCCATCGGTTAGGGCCTCGTCCTCGAGGAGAAGTTCGGTTAGCCGTTCAAGCATATACGGCCTACATACTATGCCGAACCGCGTTGAAATTGAATATAAGTCGAGCGCCAGCGGGTCGGCCTTTGGCCGGCTTACATTTGCAATCAGATGACTAGTTTGAAGGAGGGCTGGCAGGAAGCGTTTTAAGCAAAAGCAGCTCGTCCTTATGAACATAACCCATTTGGCGAACCAACCCCTCGCGGTAGCGCGGGTCAGCGGCAAGCTCCAGCTCTTCGCTCAGTTTTTGATTTCGCAGCTCGAGCTGCTCCAGGCGAAGCTGGGCTTGCGAGATTTGATTGCGAATTTGCACATTGCGCTGAAGCTCCAGTGTAATCAAAACCAATAAATGTAGCGTCCCCAACGCAAATACCAGATGCAAAAAGCGATAAATTGGCCTCTCCACAGTACAATTAGTATATCATTTTCACGCCTTGCCTGCAGGTTGAATTTTATCCTCCAAACCCCGGCCGCCTACCCCCACACTGCTTTGGCTGCATTGCGCAGCCCAGAGCAGTAGCACTATGCGATAAATATCGCAATGATGTATTTTTTCTGAAAATGTTTTATAATACTGTAACTTGTACGCGGGGGTAAAAATGGCTAAGACCAAAGAGCGGGAAAGCTATCGGTCGCGTCTAAAAGCGGTGGGATTGCGCCACACCCTGCCCAGAGAACGAATACTGGCCTATCTCGACCGCAAAAACACCCACCCGACACCCGAAGAGCTGTATCAGGGCCTGAAAAAGAAAGGTTACGACATAGGGCTTTCGACAGTCTATCTAAACCTTCAGGTGTTGCGAGAGGCTGGCTTGTTGTGGGAATTCAAAGACCAAAAAGGCAACACCCGCTATGACGGTTTCAACGAACGTCACCACCATCTATTTTGTTTGCAGTGCGGAAGCATTGAGGACGTGATGGATAAAGATTTACCCGAATTCGACCAGGAGCCCATCAAAAAAGCGGTGGAAGCCAAGAACGGTTGGTTTGTAGAAGAAGCTCACCTGGAGCTGCGCGGGGTTTGCCCTAGGTGCCAGTAGTCCGCAAGAAAACCATCCGGCCTGCCGCCTGCTCCACAAACCCAGGGTAGTGCGACAGACCGATTACAAGGGCAAGCACGCCGTGAAGACGACTAGTCGGCTAGGATGTCGCTGAGCAGTTCTACCAAAGTCCGAACGCCGAACCCAGTACCCCCCGCTGGGCCCAGGGCATGCGCCTTTTCGGTAAAGGCTGGCCCAGCGATATCGAGGTGCACCAGCGGTTTTTCGGTAAACTCTGCCAGGAAAAGTGCTGCCGTGATGGCCCCGCCCGAACGGCTACGCCCATGGGTGTTCTTGAGGTCGGCGGTGCTGGACTTGAGGGCCTCGAGGTACTCCTCTTCCATCGGCAGGGGCCAGACTTTTTCACCTGCCCGCTCGGCGGCTTCCTGCACCTCACGGCCCCAACGGGCGTCGTTGGCAAACAGGCCGGCTATTTTTTCCCCCAGCGCGACCACGCAGGCCCCCGTCAGGGTAGAAAGCTCCACAATTGCCTCTGCTCCCTGCCGGTCTGCATAGGTAATGGCATCTGCCAGGGTGAGCCGCCCTTCTGCATCGGTGTTTAGCACCTCAATAGTTTTACCCGAAAGGCTCTTGAGCACGTCGGACACTCGGTAGGCGGTACCGGAAATCATGTTCTCGGCCGCAGCCACATAGGCCCGCACTTCCACCTCAGGCTTCAGCCGGGCGATGGCCCGCATAGCCCCCAAAACGGCGGCTGCACCGGCCATGTCGCATTTCATGGTGATCTGGGCTTCGGAGGGCTTGAGGGAGTATCCTCCGGTATCGAAGGTAAGGCCCTTGCCCACCATTGCAATCACTCGTCTGGCGGGGTTTTGGGGCTTGTAGGCGAGCTGGATAAAACGGGGTGGGTTGGCCGAACCCTGGGCTACCCCATAAAAAGCACCCATACCCGCTTGTTTAATCTGGTTTTCATCCCAAATTTCCACCTCGAGCCCCAGTTCCTGGGCCATCGCGCTGGCACGCTGGGCCAGTTCGGCTGGGGTCAGGACATTCGGGGGCTCGTTCACCAGGTCACGGGCATAATTGACTGCTTCTGCAACAATCGCGGCTCGCTCTACTGCAGGCCCCGAGGCTCGAGCAAGCCACAAACGCAGTTTTTCGCCACGCTTGCTCGCAGGGCCAGTGGTCTTGTACTTGTTCCAGGCATACCCGCCCAGCAAGGCTCCTTCGGCCAGGGCATAGCTGGCTTCCTTTTTGCCAAATTTGTCTGAAAGGAAGGTCTCGCTTACGGCTTCTTTGAAGCCCAGACGGGCAATTTCCTGCACCAGCCTGGCCCCCGCCTTGCGAACGGTTTCAAGGCTAACCCCACGCTTCTTTCCCAGGCCAAACAGCAGCGCGAATCCAGGGCCTTCTCCTTTTCTTGAACCCAAGGGAATCAGCAAAGTTTCGCCAAAATCGCCTTTAAAGTGCAACTCTTCCATCATTCTGGAGAGCGCTTTACGGTGTCTGGTGTCAAGCTTATTGCCTTCTTCGCTAAACTCACCACCCCATACCCCCACAACTGCCAGGGGGGCAGGTATCTCGTCAACATAGCGCCGTGCCGACTTTAGAGTAAGTTCCATGGCAAGCGAACTATAACATACATTGGATATCAATGACCAACAAGTCAGTTGCTGTGTGGCGATCCAGTAAGTTTGCCATAAAGAGTTCCCCAGATCGGGCCTGATATTTCGGGTTTATCTCAGATTGGCCATTTTCTCCAAAAATCACAACAAGGTGCGGGTTTCCACGGCCACATCGCCCACCCTCACCCCCTCATGGCTGGCAACGTACCGCCATGCTACGCCCCTGGGGCGGCCTCACGATCTGGTATTCCGCATTCTGCTCCCTGAGCCAGCCCGACAGTCTGATCAAGATCAGGGTTTCCCGCTCGCGCGATTTCTTCCAGCCCTCGAGGTCACTGGCATAGCTGGCCTTTTCAGCCGGCAAAAGCAAGCGAATACGCCCGTTTTGCACAACCCCTACGTGAAACGCAGCAGGGATGGGAAAGTCTGGTGGGTGGTCGTAGGGCGCTTTCAGGTTGGCCTCGGCCCAGGCCTTACTGGCTACTGCGTAGATGGTTCCGGGGGGGTCGTTGACTTTTAGCTCGTGCAGGCAACGCCGGGCTTTAGGGTCTTCATCCAGGAGTTTGGCCAGATAAGGGGGGGCATCGCTGCGGTCTATCAGCAACTTGCGAACCAGATACATGTAGCCAAGGTAAGGATTAACGGGGTTTTTTGTGGTGCCCAGGGTAAAGGTGGTGGGCCCAATGGTAATGGTCGGACTGGCCCAGCCCACCACCCGAACCGCAGTACCAATTCCCAAATCCACCTGGGCCAGGTTGATAAACAGGTCGTCAAATACCACATAAGAAACCTCGTTCTGGCTGATCATCCGCAAATACAGGCCATTGGTGGTCTGGGGGAACCTGACCTCGAGCAGATAACGCCCCAAAATGCCGGTCTCGTTGAAGCGCACCCCTCTGGGCTCGAGCAAGCGCCTAAGCTCAGCAACCCGCAAAAGCGCAGGTTCCTGCACCCCCCCAATGGCCCAGGGCACCGAACCCACGTTGGGCTGCGCCAGCGAGATCAGCACTCCCAGTATCCCAGCTCCTACCAGTCCTTTTTGCATTGGCGGCCCCCAGATGTTCCTACATATTTGAAGCATAGAATCTGCACAAAACCTGCCACCATACCGAACCCGAGCCGGTTGGCAGGGAAGTCGGAGGCAGGCTAAACCTCAATGGCCTTGCCCCATTCGCCCAGGAAAGCGACCTTGCCCCGCTCTCGTAAAGCCTTCCCCAGCATTTGTAGCTTGTCCACTTCGCCGTGCACCAGCACTATCCGCTGCTCGCTGTCCAGCCAGTCGAGCAGTTCATCGCGGCCTGCGTGCCCAGAAAAGCCGCCCAGGGTGTGGGTTTTTGCCCTCACCCGCACAGTCTCCCCCATAATCCGCACCGACTCAGCATTGTTAATCAGCAGTTCTCCCAGGCCGCCCCTGGGCTGGTAGCCCGTAATAATCACCGCGTTTCTACTGTCGGGCAGGCCGTGTCGCAGGTGGTGCAGTATGCGTCCCCCCGAAAGCATTCCATTGCCAGCAATAACGATAAGGGGGCCCTGCATCAGGTTAAGGGCCTTGGACTCCTCTACACTGTGGGTGTATTCAAGGCGTTTGGGACGGAAAGGGTCTTTGCCATGGGAATAGATGTGCTGTACCTCAGTGCTGAAAAAGTCCTGCACTTTTGGGTAAATCTCACTGATCTTGGAAGCCATGGGCGAGTCCACAAATACCGGTACGCTGGGGATAGCCTCCCGCTGCTCGAGTTCGCGAATGTAAAACAAAATCTCCTGGGTGCGCTCGAGGGCAAACGACGGTATAAATACCTTACCCCCCTGAGCCAGCACATCACTCAGGATTTCAGCAAACTCCTCCAGGGTCGCAGCAAACGGACGGTGTGAACGATCGCCGTACGTTCCCTCGCACAGCACAAGATCAACCTGGGCAGGGTAGTCGGGGTCAGTGAGCACGTCCTTACGCCGGTGGCCCAGATCACCACTAAAAATCAAAGACTTTCCTCCGGCCTCGAGCTGGATAAAAGCACTTCCCGGCAGATGCCCCGCATCGCGCAAGCGGTAGCGAAATGGCCCCAGGCCCTGCGTCTGATAATAGGTAACTTCCTCCAGGCGGCCATAAAGCTCAGCCAGGTCGGCTTCGTTCCAGGGCAAGGGCACAACCTCGCGGCCCTTGCGTTTCAAACGTTCACGCTCTTCCTGCATCAGCTTTAAGGAGTCCTCGAGAATCACCGGCAATATGAGCCGGGTTGGCTCGGTCACATACACCCGGCCCGCGTAGCCCTGTCGTATCAGCATGGGCAGGCGTCCGATGTGGTCGTTGTGGGCGTGGGAGATCAGCACCGCATTAATGCTTTTGGGGTCGAAGCCAAAAGGCTCCTCATTGCGGTCTTCATCAGCGCCCTGGTAGGCGCCACAATCCAGCAACAATCGGTAATCCTGCTGTTCTACCAGATGGCAGCTGCCAGTCACAGTCTGGGCCGCACCGAAAGGGGTTATCCGCATGAATGTACTGTAGCAGACCATGCGCCCTCAGCCGCTTACCCAAAGCGGGCCAGGCTTTTGGCTTGCCGCAACGCTTTTATTTGGCTTGACAGCCCCTCGTCTGTAGTGTAACCTTACGACTTGGACGAGGTTCAACCCCTCTGTCCAGGCTACCATCGGAAGAACAGCAAGCCGGGCCACCCTAGCTCAACTGGTAGAGCACCCGACTTGTAATCGGAAGGTTGTCGGTTCAATTCCGATGGGTGGCTCCACAAGGGCAGGTGGCCGAGTGGTTAAAGGCGACAGACTGTAAATCTGTTCTCTTCGGAGTACGGCGGTTCGAATCCGCCCCTGCCCACCAAGCACCTTTAGGGTGTGCTCATAGCCGATTGCCGATAGCCAAAAGCTACAAGCCATCAGCTATAAGCGGTGCGAAAGTGCTCAGCGCGGGAATAGCTCAGTTGGTAGAGCATCTGCTTCCCAAGCAGAGGGTCGCGGGTTCGAGTCCCGTTTCCCGCTCCACAAGCGCTTCGTGCGCGAATGCCCCGGTGCTCGGGTAGCTCAGCTGGTAGAGCACACCCTTGGTAAGGGTGAGGTCGTCGGTTCAAGCCCGATCCCGAGCTCCAAACCCACACCGCCCGTCCACCGCTGCGGGCGGTGTGTTCCTGAAAAGGGAAAACACCTTAGCGGAAGCCAAAAGGAGGCAATACATATGGCGAAAGGCGTATTTGAGCGCACCAAACCCCACGTGAACGTGGGCACCATCGGCCACGTAGACCACGGGAAGACCACCCTCACGGCGGCGATCACCTTTGTGGCAGCGGCGGCCAACCCCAACGTAGAGGTACAGGCCTACGACCAGATCGACAAGGCGCCTGAGGAGAAGGCCCGTGGGATTACCATCAACACTGCCCACGTGGAGTACGAGACCGCCAATCGGCACTACTCCCACGTGGACTGCCCCGGCCACGCCGACTACGTCAAGAACATGATCACCGGTGCGGCCCAGATGGACGGAGCCATCCTGGTGGTCTCGGGAACCGACGGCCCCATGCCCCAGACCCGCGAACACATCCTGCTCTCGCGTCAGGTGGGGGTGCCTTACATCATCGTCTTCCTGAACAAGATCGACATGGTGGACGACCCCGAACTCTTGGA
>NZ_JHVI01000034.1 GCF_000620065.1 Meiothermus cerbereus DSM 11376
TGGCCCATAGCTGCAGGGCCACCACTTGCTGCTCCAGGGCCCACATGAAGCGGTAGATGGTGGCCTGGGCCGGCAGGGCCGTAGCGGTTTTTCTTCTGCCAAACCCCAGGGCCAACAGCCAGTCCCGCTGATCCTCTATCCACTTGGTGAACAGGCCCGCCAGGGCTCTGTCCCGAAGGGGATCGTCCACTGGGCGATGGCCAGCACGTTGGTGCGTCCGCTGCCCAGGGCCATCAGCACCAGCATGAACAGCATGCGCCAGTCGTAGGTGGTGTTGTGGGCCCGCAGGTCAGGTACTTGCATCAGGTATGGAATGGGGCTGGGTATCCTTGGGGTTTCGTTCATACTGCATGTGATAAAAGCCTGCTACCTAATTACAGGGTATTGCAAAAATGAACAAGGTGTGATAACTTCTTTACTTGCCCGGCGGCGCAGCGCTTCGGTTACTTCGTTGACCAGTCCAACACAAACCGAGTGCACATATCCCCGGGTACCACCCCTACAAATCGTCGGTAACAGGCGGCAGGCGAGCTAAGCGAGCGATCCCCAGGAAAAATCGGGGTCTCTAAGCCCTGGGGCTTCTTCTACCCTGCTGGGGTAGGAGCGTGGCCCGGTGGCGGGCGATGTGAGGTGTTGCCGTGTCCTTCAATACCAGCCGAAAAAGCCGTAGCGATGCCGAGATCCTCACCTATGAAGGGGGCCGTGGCTTTGCCCCGTCTGCCGCCATGGAGCTCTTGCTGTTGGTGACGGGCAGCCTGTTCTCCGGCGACACCTTTTACGAGAGGGACATACATCGAAAAGATCGCTTGGCCCGCCTGGCCGAGCTGGTGACCCAGACCGATCCCGAGTTTGTGGCCGCTTTGGCCGTATATGCTCGTCAGGGGCTCGGTCTGCGCTCGGGGCCCAGCGCCTTGCTGGCGCACCTGTTCTGGTGGGGCCCCACCGCCCTGGCGCGCGAGGTGGCCAGGGGAATCTGGCTGCGCGGGGACGAACACCTCGAGACCCTGGCTTATACCCAAGCCCAGGGCTGGAAACTGCGCAAAGCCTTGAAGCAGGCCGTAGCCGAGCGCCTCAATACCATGAGCCCAGCGGCGTTGTTGAAATACCGCCGCAGGGGGCGTAGCGTGAGCCAGAAAGACGCCCTGATCCTCAGCCACCCCCAACCCAAAGACCGCGACCACGCGCTGGTGTACGAGTACCTCGTCCGTGGGCCTCAGGCCCTGCCGGAGGCCCAGGCCTATGCCCAGGCCCTTTTGGAGGAGCGCCCTACCTGGGAGCGCATCCTCTCCGAGCAGGGCAGCACCCCCCAGGCCTGGCAGAAGGCGCTACCCCATCTGCAGGGGCTTTCCTTGGTGCGTAACCTCAAGAACCTTCACGAAGCAGGGCTTTTGCAAGACCCCGAGGCCCGTAGTCTCCTTCTCCAAAAGCTCACCCGCCCCGAGGAGGTGCGCCGCTGGCGTCTGTTCCCCTACCAGTGGTTGCTGGCCATTTTTCAACTCGAGGCCCTGTCTACTTCCCTGGAAGAGCTACCGGCTTCCCGAGCCCTATGGGAGGTGAAGGCAGCCCTGGAGCTTGCCCTGGAAGCCACCCTGCCCCCTCTTCCCTTGCAGGGCCCCAGCCTGGTGCTGGTAGACCTTTCGTGCTCGATGTTCTCAAACCTTAGCCAGCACAGTGAGGCCACCTACGCCCTGGCCGCAGCCAGCCTGGGGGCGGTGCTGTACCGCCGCACGGGAGGCCGCCTGTATGGCTTTGACGATGACCTGATCGAGCTGCCCTACGGCCCGGAGGCTTCGGTAGCACCGATGGTTCGCCACCTCCTGGACCAAGGGGGTGGGGGCACCTGCCTGGGCCATGCCCTGCAGCAAAGCCTGGCCGGCTTCCAGGGGCAAAGGGTGGTGGTCTTCACCGATGAGCAGGTCCACGACGACGCCGAAACCCCCCTTCGCCGCTGGGTTCGCGCAGGCCAGGGCCGCATGGCCTACCTGGTGAACGTGGCTGGGTACGCCCCGCTGGCTTTCCCCGAGCAGGGGGTGGTGCGCGTGGGGGGCTTTAGCGAACGATTGCTGGCCTTGTTGCCGCTCCTGGAATCGCACGATCCCCTGGCCTGGGTGCGCATGGGGGCCTGGAGGGCGCTGGCGTAGCGGGCGGCTTTTGGGTGAGCGCGGAACCGGCTCGTCATGCGCGGTAAAGCTGCTCTTGCGGATGGGTGAGGCCTCGAGGGTTTCACAGCCGGGTTCTACCGGAACTGCCCCATCCATCCATTTGGCCGAGCGCACAACCGCACCTTTCTCCCTCCGGCGATCAAATGGAGGCCATTCGTGCCTAACTCAGCGCAGACTGATACCAGATTCGGTTAGTTCGGCGCCGGATGGCGGCGAACTAACCCGACCGAAGGGAGTGCTCTAGGATTCAAAAAGATAGCCTCTGGGGGTCTTTGGTTTGGATGATTATCTTTTTGAATCCGGTATGACACGACGGTAGGTGTCGCTCTGGGGGGGCAAGATAAAGCGCTAAAGGAGGCAGCTCTATGATCTTGAACCAGGTTCAACCCTTCCATCGCTCGATGCTTCAAGAGGTGCTGGACACCTTCGATCTCCACTACCTGGTGGACAAAGACGGGGACTTTGTGGTCCTTATGCGGCAAGAGGGTCTGAGCGGGCTGGCCATCCTCCATTTCGTGGTTTCGGGCGTACAGGGGGAAGTGTTCTCGATAGTGGCTCAGGTGGAAAACCTGCCCCCTTTCCCCGAGCAGGCATTGTTACACAAAGTCAACGCCTGGAACGCAAAACACCGCTGGCCCCGAGCTTTTGTGAAGGGGGGAAGGGTGTACCTGGATTTCCACGTGGACCTCGAGGCGGGCATCCATCCGGGGCTGCTGCGGGACATGGTAGGCCGGGTGGTGGCCGGGGTGGGTCAGTTTGTGGCCTGGATGGAAGGAAAAGACCTGGGAGAGCTTTTTTTGCAACTGCTTGGGTCATTTAACCCAGGCGAAGCGTCGCCAGAGTGCTAAAAACACTCCAAGGAGGTCAAAATGCCCCTCAAGTACAACCCCTATACCCAGCGCTATGAGTACGCGGAAGAAGACATGGAGCCTACCTACAACGAATACGAAGGGCGCTACGAGTACGGCAAGGCGGAGTATTTGAGCTACTCCCCCTTTACCCGGGGCTATAGCAAGAAGGGAAACAAGCTGGTGGACAAGTTCAACCCCTACACCGGCCGCTACGAGCAAGTACCGGAGGATTGGGAGATCCAGCAAAACCCTTTCACCGGCAAGTATGAGTTCGCGCCCAAGAAGTAAAAGGGTTACTACTGCCAGTCAAGATTTCCCGCGTTATGAGGTAGGTACTGGGTGAGCACAGCGAGAGACTGGGTGGCCCTGGATCTTGAGGCCACCGCCCCGGACCCAGCGGAAGCACACATCCTCGAGATTGCCACTCAGGACATGCAGGGGCATTCCCGCTGCTGGTATGTCGATACCCCTGAACCCCTAAAACCGGATCACGAGGCGTTCCGCTTTACCGGTATTGACTTCCACGAGTACGAGAGGGAAAAGGTACCGCGAGAAAGGGCGTTCAAGGAACTCCTGGACTTTCTGGGCGACCGCCCCCTCCTCGGCCATAACCTACTACGCTACGACCTTCCCTTGCTGAAGCGAGCCTTACGGGAGGTGGGCCTGGATCTCCCCTCCACAGCGCAGCCCGCGCTGGATACCCTGCGCCTGGCCCAGTTGGTCTTTCCCCTTCCACCTGAGGGGCTTTCCGGCTATCGATTGGGGGATCTATACCGCTACTTCACCGATGAGGAACTGACCGGTGCTCATCGGGCTGGGGCTGACGTAGAGGCCACCTGGAAGGTCCTGGCTGGGCTGGTGCTGCAAAAGCTGCCCGACGGGGTGGCCCGGGCCTGGCGGGAGCTTGGGCTCATCGAGGGGGAGCTGTTCGCGGATACCCTAGGCCAGGTCAGGGATCTTCTAGCCACCCCGGCTTGGGTGGAGTCGGTTTTCTACGACGGTCGGCCCCTGCCCCATCCCTCCGGTTTGGGCTCGGATCTGCTGCCTACCCGTAGAGATGCCCAGGATGCGATGTTCCAGGCGCTGGAAGGAGCCTTGCGGAATGGGCGGCGGGTTTTCCTCGAGGCCCCCACCGGCACCGGCAAGACCAAGGGCTATCTATACCCCGCCCTGCACGTGAACGAAACAACCTGGGTAGCTACCCATACCAAGGTGCTACAGGCCCAGGCCCTGAAGGAGCTCAAGGAGCTAGGCGAGAAGGGCTACCAGGTAAAAGCTGCCCTGGTCAAGAGCCCCCGGGACACCCTCTGCCCGGAGGCCCTCTTCGAACTCTTTCTGGACGCCAGGGGAGAAGAGGATGAAGAGTTCAGGACCGCAGTGGGCCTGCTCCTGCACTATGCGGCTTTAGGGGGTCACGACCTCGAGGCCCTTCCCGGCTACTGGCACTTCTCCAAGGGCTTCCGTGAGGCGAGAGGCCGAGTAGGCACCAATCCTCGCCGCTGCCGGGAAGACTGCGCCTTTTTCCACACCTGCGCCTTCCAGCACCAGCTGGGTCAGCGCAATGGGGCCCAGATCCGGGTAACCAACCAGGCCTACCTTCTGGCCCACTTATTGCGGGAAGAGGAGGGGGAAGGAGAAGCGGCAGCGGTTCACCTGGTCCTGGACGAGGCCCATCACCTCGAGGACACCGCCACCGAGGCCCTCTCCCTGGTTTTGGATCATGAGGAGTTCGCCCATCAGCTCAACCGGCTGGCCCACCCCAGCAAGGATCGTGGCCTTCTCAAGGATCATCGACGGCTGAGGGAGCTGCCTGAGGAGGAGCAGGACAAGGCCAAAGAGGTCGTTCAGAAGCTGCTTCCCAGGCTGCGTGAGGCCTTGGGCAACTATTCCCGTCATCTGGTGGCCTTTATCAAGAACCGGGGTTCGGGGGATCCGCGCTACGGCCTCAGCCTGGGGCTGAGCGGCGCCTGGAAAAGGCTTGAAGAGTGGCCTCGCATCAATCAAGAAGAACAGCTGCTCATCCATATCCTTAGTGAACTCAAAGCAGCGCTCAGCGCTATCGGACAGGATTCGAGAAGCCTCATGGCCCGCGATCTGGCGCCCCTTCGGGAGTATCTCAAAGAAGCCTTGGATATGCTCTTCGAGCGCCGCCGGGTTCTGGGGCTGGCCAAGGGGGAGCCCGACCCCAACCGGCTCCACCTTTCGGAGTGGGATCCGACCACCGGGAGCTGGCGGCACTTGGCGCAGCCCATTGACGTATCGCGCGCGCTCGAGGCCAAGCTGTGGCCCCGCTTTAAGGGCATAGTTCTCACCAGCGCCACCCTGAGCGTGCCTACCGAGCAAGACCCCGAGGGCTTTGGTCTGCAGAAGCGGGTCCTGGGCTACGTGGCCCGGGAGCGCCAGGCCGATCTGGCAGGCAGGGCGGCTTTCGACCTGGTGGAGCTGTACAAGAGCTTGCCGGGGCCCAAGAAGACACGCCTTCCCCTCCCCAGGGAGGAGATCCAGGCCTTCAAGTCCCTGGTAGAGGAGCTCACGAACATGTCTTAGGGTAGGGGCACATGGCGGGGCCGCCGGACTTGCGCATCAACGCCGATGAGGGAGAGAGCCACAGGATCCGCATAGCCAGGATCCTGGTCTCCCGGGACTTCCCTTACCTCTCGGCCCCCCTCTACCTGGCCGTGCTGGTGGAGACCCCCGAGGTGGAGACCGCCCAGATCAACGAGCGCCTGCACCTCCTCTTCAACCCTAAGTGGACGCGCACCCTGGACGATCGGGAGCTCAAAGGCCTCCTGCTCCACGAGATCTACCACTGGCTCCGGGGCCACACGGGCGCCCGGGGCCAGAAGGCCTATTCCCTGGTTCGGGCGGAGTTGCCTGGGGTCGAAGAGGGGCTGGCCTGGAATCTGGTCAACCTCGCCGCCGATCTGGAGATCAACGACGACATCCCCCACCAGGGTTCAGGGTACGCCCTCCCCCGGGGCGGTGTCCTTCCGGAGAACCTCGGGCTGGAGCCAGGGGGGATCCTGGAGGCCTACGTTAAGGAGCTCCTGAAGCGGCTGGAGGGGGAAGCGGGCCCAGACGAGGATGGAAAAGGCATCGAGGAAGTAGGGAACAACCAAGCAGGAGAGGGCAACGAGGAGGGGGAATGTAACGAAAAGGGTGAGGGTGACGAAGGCCCACCCGGTGAATCCGAGGGCGAGACCGGAGGCGGGACGGCCTTCCGAGAGGGCGGAGAGGGAGAGTCTGCCCCGGGCGGGGGAGAGGGTGAGGGCGGGCGCAACGGAGAGGCGGAAGGGGCAGAGCCCAATGGCGGTGGCCTAAGAGGGCGCCTCAAGGCGCCTTCCTTCCCCCTCGACCTCCGCCCCGCACCGGAAGCCGTGGCAAGGAGGCTGGAGGAGGAGGGCCTCGGGTTGAGACCCGGTCTCAGCGAGGCGGTCCGCCAACAGGTGGCCGTGGAAATCATGCGACACGTTGCCAGCCGAGGGGACGTCCCCGCGAACCTACGCCGCTGGGCGAAGGAGCGGCTCCATCCCAAGGTGAACTGGCGCGCCGTGCTGCGGAACAGCGTGCGGAAGGGCCTGGTCACCCTGAGGCAGCGCCGTTTCCCCTCCTATGCCCTGCGCCACCGAAGGGCGGAGGCCCTTGACCCCTTCTTCCTACCCGGGGCCTACGGGCGTCTGCCCCGGGTGGCCGTGGTGGTGGACACCTCGGGAAGCGTCAGCGACGCCATGCTGGCCCAGGCCCTGGGGGAGCTCAGGGGCGTGCTCCGTTCCGGGGCCCGCGTCACCCTCTACTCCGTGGACGCCGGGGTTCACCACGTCCAGCGGGTCTTTCGGGGCGATCCTGTCGCCCTGTATGGGGGCGGGGGTACGGACATGAGGGTGGGGATCGCCCGGGCCTTGGAGGACGGGCACGAACTCATCGTGGTCCTCACCGACGGGTACACCCCTTGGCCCTCCACGCCTCCAAGGGCACGGGTAGTGGTGGGCCTCCTAGGAGACTGCCCTAATGGGCCACCTTCCTGGGCCAAGGTAGTGCGGATTCCACTCGATGCGGAATGAACCCTTAGCCAAGTGGTCCGAGTCTGAAGCTATGAAACCGCCCAAGTAGCCCGATACTGGACTTACGCGGTGCTGAAGAGTCCCGATAAAATGGGCCTCCGGTAACCAGGGAGGCCCAACGAAGAGGACACCACGGCCTGTTCTGCGCGCTCTAGAAGCTTTAGCCCAAAGCCCCATCAATACCACCCCTCGCTGCGCTCGGCGAAACCACACCTCCGCCCTGGCCATGGCCGAGGGCCAAGACTTCGCTCACGACACCCTCTACCGGGCCCTGAACCAACCCCTGGCCTTGTTCTTTGAACTCTCCCTGGAGCTGTGCAAAGGGGTGGGGGGGCTGAACCGAGGTTACCTCCTCCTTGATGACGTCCTCATCCAGCGCTACCGCACCCCGCTTCGCGGCGAAAGAAGCATCTCAGGCAAGCTGAGCCTGAAGAAGGCCCGGGACACCTCCACGGGGGCTTGGGTGTTTGGGCTGTCCCTGGTGGTGCTGGCCTGGACGGACGGGAAACGGCGGATTCCCCTGGCGTTCCTGCCCTACTTCGGGGAAGAAGAGAGCAAGCTGGAGCTGGCCCTGGCCCTGCTGGAGTGGGCCAAGGAGGCGGGCTTTCGTCCGGAGGGGGTGCTCTTTGACGCTTGGTACGCGGCGAAGCAGGTCCTGGAGTGGCTCCATGACCACGGCTGGTCTTTTGTCACGAGGCTCAGGTCTAACCGTGTGCTGGAGGGTGTTCAGCTCAGGAGGCATGGGGGAACCCGTTGGGTGAAGACGGGGAAGCTGCGGGGCCTGACCTTCGCGGTGGGGGTGCTCAAGCGCGGGGGTAAGTTTTACGGGACGGATCGGGAGGAATGGTGGGGGGTGGGGATGAGGGAGATCTACCGGTTTCGGCAAGCAATCGAGGAGATTTTCCGGGGGCTTCAGCAGGAACTGGGGTGGACGGGGCATCGGCACTGGCGTAGGGCCAGGCTGCTGGCCCATCTGGCCTTGGGGTTGGTGGCCTATGGGCTCATCGAGCGGCAGCGGGAGGGGCTGGGGTTGAGTTTCTACCAATGCCGACGGAGACTCATCGCAGGTAAGCTGAGCCTGGATTTGAGCCCTCTGTTACCGGTGCAGGTGGAGGCCGCGTAAGTCCAGTTAGGAGTTACGCACTTGAGTGAGGATTTGGGGGGAAATAAGATTGATAAAATCGCGTACAGAACGGCATTTACCCGAATCCTAAGGTGCCTGCGTTTACAAGGTATAACGATTCCAGAAACAAGAAACCCACAACGTCAATAAAACACGATTCCGACGGGCTGAAGTGAGGAGCCAACCCATGGTTTTGTCAACGTTCAACTGCGTAAGTCCTACACATAATTCCTTGCACGACCTCTTTTTCTGGGCTCCTGCCTGAAATACGGGTATTAACAGCATGAGAAACCAAGGTGCCCTGACCAGTTCCTAACGGAACGATCCTGGCAGGGTTCGTATAAAAATCTCGACACTTTTTCACCAGCACGTCCAGGCACAGGCCGCCTAGGGATTTCCTCCAGGGCCCACTAGATGCGGGCGAGTGCATGGAGGCCTGGTATGGTTTGGCTTTTCTTGGAACGCGGAATGTTTACAGCAAATAAGAAATTCACGAAGAATTTTATCGTGAAAAAATACACTTGACCGCGATGAAGCCGCTCATCTGCGAGAAAAGCCGGTGCTACTCGAGCCCCTCCACCCGCCGCCGCAGTTCCTCCCGATCCATCTTGGCGTAGATGGCGCTGGTATTTACATCGGCATGGCCCAGCAGGGTGGCCACAGCATAAAGATCCCGCAGACCCTGGTAGTAGCGGGTACCTGCGGTGTGGCGGAGCAGGTGCACCCCGCGGTAGCGGGCCGGGAAACCCAGCGCCCGGTAATGATCGGCAAAGCGGAGCTGCAGATTTCGAGCCCCCATCCGCCGCCCGTGGGCCTTACGCCCGCCCAGGTTGATCAGGAGGGCGGACTCGCCAGCCCGGGCGTGAAGGAGGCGCAGCCTCAACCAGGCCTCGAGCTCCGCCCGCAGGCTTTTGCCCAGAGGCACACTGCGGCCTTTGCCACCCTTACCCTGGCGTACCTCGAGCAGGCCCTCCTCGAGGTGCACATGCTCCACATCCAGCGCCACCACCTCAGAAAGCCGCAGCCCGACCTCGCCCATCAGCCGGGCAGCCAGGTGGTCGCGCCTGGACGCCTCGTCTTCACCGGAAAGGTGGGCCAGAAGCTTGGCGTATAGCCGGGCCGGCAGGGCCGGGCGGCGCTCATGGGCCGGGGTGGGATCGGTGGGGGAGGGGGTCTCCGGCACGGTGGAGACCCCTGCCCAGCGCAGCGCCCGGTAGAAGCTCCGCACGGCAGCCAGTCGGGCGGCCAGGCTGGCCGGGCGCAGGGGACGGCGGCGCTGGGGGGCTAACCGCTGGCTGCCCTCGGTCTCGAGGGTATGCAGCCAGATGTCCACCTCGTCCGAGCCCACCGTCCACAAGGGCATCCGGGGCCCGGCGGCCTCCGGGGGCCAGGCCCAGGCCAGGAACTCGCGAATCCCAGCCTCGTAGGTAGCCAACGTGTGGGGGCTGAGGCGGGCACGTCGCCGTCCTTTGAGGGCTAGGTAGGTGCGGTGCAGCTCGAGTAAGCGCTCCTCATCACGGGTTTGCAGGGCCTGAAGGGCCTGCACCCGGCGCTTCTTGGGGTCCTGCCAGTTGGCCAGGGAGACCAGCATGAAAGTAGTCTATCAAATTTCGCATAATTTCACTTATGCGAAATAATAAAAAAAGAAAGCCTTATTAGTGTTTTATTTCACGATAAAACTATTCGTGAAAATAATGTCTGCTATGGCCAGGTTAACCGGTGTAGGATGTCGGCTGTTCGGTAATGCGGTGTCTGAACTCAGTCGGATCCTCATTTGGGAGTTTGCAAAAGTTGCTCATAGACCGTGCAAATTTGGTCGAGCACAGTGTCTACCTCTACCCAGCTGTTAAAGCGACCCCAGCCAATCCGCACGGTGTCGTAAGCCAGGTTTCTGGGCAAGCCAATGGCGGTGAGAACATACGAGGGCTCTGGAGCACCGGAGTTACAGGCTGATCCCATGCTTAGAGCAATCTCAGGCAGGTTCAAAATTAGGGCATCTGCTTCTACCCCCGGAAAGGTAATGCTGCTGTTGCCGGGCAAACGGCAGTTCAGATCGCCATTGAAACGAGCACTCGGGATTCTCAAACGGATGCCCTGTTCAAAAGCATCCCGCATTTGGGATATGCGGCGAGCTTCTTCCTCCAGTTCCGAACCAGCTATCGCACAGGCAGCCCCAAGCCCGACAATCCCCGGTACGTTGAGGGTGCCCGATCGCAAACCCCATTCCTGGCCGCCTCCCAGTATTTGCGGCGCAAGCAGTCCCTTCTTCAGGTCTTGGTGGATGTATAAGGCTCCCGCACCCTTGGGGCCATAGATTTTGTGGGCACTGAGAGAAAGCAAATCCACTCCCCAAGCTGCCACATTTACCGGAACCTTACCCACGGCCTGGGCAGCATCACAGTGAAGGAAAGCTCCGGCCTCTTTAGCTAGCGCAGCAACCTGGTCAATCGGCTGAAGGGTGCCTATTTCGTTGCTGGCAGCTTGTATGGAAACAAGGAGAGTGTGGTCGTCAATGAGGCTTTGTGCAGCCTCCAGATCAACCCTCCCTTTTGAGTCAACTGGCAAGAACACAAGCTCGAAGCCCTCTTGCGCTAGCCTTCGCATGGGCTCGAGTACGGCCTTATGTTCGATGGGGGAGGTCACCAAGCGCCTGCGAGGGCCCTTGTAGGCGCTGGCAATACCAAAAATTGCAAGGTTATTGCTCTCGGTAGCACCACTAGTAAATACGATCTCACTGGCCTTAGCCCCGATAAGCTGTGCTACTTGATAACGGGCCTGTTCAACCGCATCGGCGGCAGCGCGACCTAGGGCGTGAAGGCTACTCGAGGGATTGCCAAAATGCTCGGCAAAAAAAGGAAGCATTGCCTCCACAACCCGCGGGTCGCAGGGCGTGGTCGCGTGATTATCCAGATAGACTACTTTCATCGTTTTCGAGGTACTGTTCATACTGTCTGTACTCGCCATCTAGAATATAAAGCTGGTTCCAAATCAGCTGTCTAAGCTCTAGGGCGGGCTTGAGACAGTAGGTTTCGAACTCCTCCGGGCTCACCTCCCCATGCGGGAACTGCAACTTCATAAGACCACTGGCAATCGCACGTACGGACTCCTCATTACGTCTATACGGACGCTCTCCTTTTAATCTGATATGGCGAGCACAATACTGATCAGCGCTGAAATCGTCCCGCAAACTAAGCAAGATGTCCCCAAAAAAGTCCGACTTTAGTCCTACAGCAGGTTCGGTTTCGGGTCCAATGAGAAAATGGCTGCTTAGCTTTGGGAGCTTCCAACCAGGAATCATGCCCCGAATGCGATCAAGGAAGGCGGTTTCTTGTAGGAACTTAGGCAGCTCTTCTACAATCACCTCTCGAAGAGGTCGTTGATATTCATCTAAAGTGATGTTAGCCAAAAGCACAAGTCCACAGTCGCTAGCTGTTTCATGGAGGCCTCCGCGGGTAAGCTTGCCATTAGCAAGGTATCCCTTCAAACCGCCTACAATCTCCTCCGGTTTCTCGAATCGGAGGGTTTGCACCTCGTCTAAAACCACCACCGAGAGGCGGGCTAGCAACCCCCACTGTCCTGTGGCGTTGTTAACAAACAACACTGCTGGAGAAATGTTACCCCCACTCACCAAGCGTACCTTGGGGCTAATGTTTTCGTAGATATAGCTTTTTCCCGTTCCCTTTGGTGCAAGCTCCATCAGATGTAGATTTTTTTGTACAAGCGGTAGCAATCGGCACAACAGTAGTGTTTGCTCTTCCTGGGTAAATGCACTTGGTACATAGCCCATTGAGATCAGCAACAATGACCGCCACTCTTCGAGAGAGAAGGCTCGCCGTGATTCCTTGAACAAATCTAGATTTACCGTTGCCTGCATTGGCTTGAAACTCAAAATAGCAGGCCCATCTGACAATCGGCTAATCTCGGTAACTCCCCAGAGACCCTGGCGCAAGAGATCGGGGTACTGGTTGAGCAGATCGTTCGAAATAGCTGCATCGTTAATACCAAGCAGGCTCATTTTGGCGAAGTGCGATGGTTTTTTTATGCGGGTAAGATCTACCTCGGCTTGAACAGGGGTCAAAACGCGCACTGTCTCGCCCTGTGCAATTTTGTGCTTGAGAACATTCTGTTCGTTCGGACCAGGAATTACGCGTTTGGCCCATTCCTGTACTTTATATGCTTCTTCTGGCGTAAGAGGGCCGACCCCTGGCACTACGCTTTCCAAAACCCACTCAGCAACATATGCCGGCACCCCCCGCTTTTGCAGTTGGCTCATCAACAGACGACGCTTATCTATGGCCAGCCGCCCAAAGACCCGGTTGACTTTCTCACTTAAGCTGGTTGCAGTCGCATCCCTAGCGCTCACAGTAAGTCCTCTAAAGGATTATCGCCTTGTTGATACATCTCTTCTACCTCTAAGTGAACCTTTGCCTCGATCTGAGCTCGGTCTTGGTCTGGCCAGCGTAAGAAGACCTGGGCCCGCAAGGATTGTGCATCACGTTTGGAAGGCCACATGAGAATTTCGAGTGGGAACTCGAGTGACCCCATTGCGGATACTATTCTTTGAATGGGGAAAGTCTGTTGTTGTTTTCCGCCCAGGTGAAGCTCGAGGATCTCAACTGAAATCGGGTTGGGGTTTCTTACTTTTAGTACAGCCTGCCCCGCTTTCTCTGCCACGCCTTTACCCAGAATCTCGGCCTCTACATTCTTCAGCTGGTAATCTCTGGCCAGCACCCACCAGGGAATCAGCACTTCTTCGGGGTATATGCCCCCATGTGGGTAGGCATCTACCCCTTGCTTACCATCCTGGGTCAGGAAGGACTCCCCAGATAAAACCACTGCACAGTCCTGCACAAGTCCAAATGCATCTCGATGGAGATAGGCCAGATCTTCTTTGATTTCAAAGCTTTCATGCAAAAGCAAGTCGCCCAGAGCTGCCCTCTGCCGGGATTGTGCATTTTTGGGAAGTGGATGAACCCTTGGCGCCAGATCCAATAAACGGCCATGATCGGTAGTCACAACAATTCGCAGTGGAATTTGATCGGGAAGGGTAAGTGCGAGGTTGGTTAGGCGCTCAGCGAAACCCGTCAGAATCCCTCGGGCATTCTTCAGCGCCACATCTTTTTCGGTCGCAGCGTGGTAAGTGCTATCCGGTTCTGGGTCTTTCCATATGATTAGGTCGCCCGGGTGTGCACCAACGAGTGCCTCCTTAACATCTTTGTCCTTAGTTAGAACCTTACCCAGATCGGGCTGATCTTTCGCAAGAGCTGGCTTTACCCCTTTCAGAAGCGCGGGCTTGGCACACTCAGTGATGGTAGGTAGAGGAGCGAAGGCTACCTCAGCCTGAAGCAGTGTGATGCGCTGATGGTGATCGAAGCGCCTCAGCTCCTCCCAAAGATGCTGCATATCCGCGTAGCCCAAGCCGTCTAGCACCACCATGAGGGTTACTACATCTGATTTTGGAAGCTGTTTGGCCTTGACCCAACTCAGGTATGGGCGGGCAGATCCATCCGAAAGAGCATCTTTATATAGCTGCAGGTACTGCTCCGCAAACTCCCTTCCGATTTGATGGATTTTTTCACTATGATCGGGATGATCCGTAGCCCAATGCCGGTAGGGCAAATATTCTTGAATGAACCATGATCCAAACTGTAAAACATCGCTCGGCACTGGTTCCGGGACCTTGGGAGGAAGGAGCTTTTGAAGTTTTTCCCTGACAGGCCCCCTAACATACTCCTCAAAAAATCTGAGCAACTCGCGGTTAAGCCTTTCGGGATGCTCTAAGCAGTAGCTAGCCCCGACTTGGGCTGCAATAGCTAGAAGGTGCTTATCAGCCCTCAAACTATGGACGGTGCTAAGGAATTTCTCGGGATCTCGCAGAACCTGGGTTTTAAAATCATCCTGCAAGCGTTGAATCAGATTAGTAGATAGATCAATCGGGAAACCTCCCCAGCTTAAGGGTTGTTCCATCCCCAGCCATCTTTTCAATAAAGCAAATGCCGTTTCTTCGCACCTAGCCTCGTAGGCGGCGCGTTCTTGACCCGCATAGTTTGTCTTGTACAAGTCGCCCAGGCAGGCCAACACAACCCTTTCTGCCTCGCTTGGCGTATGCTCCAGCCACCACAGCAGCCACCTGGCCGCGTGGTCGGGCCCCGGTTCGTCACCCCACCAGGCCTCGCTCCATAACAACTGGGCCAGACGGGGAAGATCAAGGTCCTGCTCATAAGGCAACCGCCCACCCAGAAGACCCGTGAGTTCTTTAGCTTGCACTGGGGATAGGCTTGGACAAAGCTCAAGAAGACGCCTCGAGGGCGATTGCAACGTATGGACTGTAATACCTCGACCCAGAGCAAATTCTTCCGCCCAGCGACATAACTTCTTGCCACGAATAACCCCTTCCCCTGGTGCGGCAAGAAATCTCAGCAGACCAACCTCGCTGTCCACAACCTCCCACCCATCTGGTATGGGGGCATCTTCGCTGGGGTCAAGATATATCTCGACGCTCATGCCAACTCACTTTGCAGCAGCTCCTGAAGACGCATCAGGCAACCCTCACGCTCAGACGGGCTCAGCCGCACGAAGAGTTGCTCGATGCGCTCTCGAGTATTCTGGTCGAGCCTCTGTTTCAGCAGATTTCTTAGCCGTGTGAGTTCTTCCCTACCATCATTTGTTAGAAATGATGGAGGTGAGGAAAGTTCAACTTCAAGTAGCTCTGGTTGGCTATTTTGCTCTATTTTTTGTCTGAGCTGATCCAGCCATCGCTTGGCCTCGAGCTCTTTATTTGCGATCTGCTGTTCGAAATAATTAATTAGATCCTGTCCTGCTTGGAGATGCAGCGCTCCCAAGTCGCCAAACTGTTTGTTGAGCTCCTGGATTCCAACAAGTAACTCATGGGCTTGGGCAGGGTTCTCAAGCGGCGAAGTTCGGAGGATGCGCAGGTTATCAAAGTAATCGCTGAGGCGATCAGCCTGATCCAAAAGACGGGTAGCTTCCGTAGCTAGGTCAGTACCGGCAAAACGCCCTGCGAGATCCTTGAGTTCTAATAACAACTTCCGCACCTGGGTAAGCTCACGCGCCTGGCCTAGATCATAGCGGTACTTTTCCAGATCTTCCTGCAATTTGCGAATACCATTCTCCAAACTCCTTTGCTTCTCAATTAAGGCCTGCTTTAGATCTGTACTGGTTGCCTCTTCGAGCCACTGTCCTACCACGGCTTGTTGCTCACGAAGTTCGCGCAGGGTGGTCACAGGAGTAAGGGTTCGCAGGCGTTGCTCGAGTTCTTTGTCCCGCTGCTCCTGGATCAACCGCTTTTCGACCTGGGCGCGAATTTCCTGCAAACGATCCTGCTCAGAGCTGGGCAGAAACGCAGGCACTTGCTGGAGTTTGTGCTTTAGGGCTTCAGGACGACCCACAGAAACTTGCTGCTCTATGTCCTCGAGCCAGTTTCTGGCTTTTTCCTCTTGGTTGCGAACATAGTCATGCACCCTTGTGATGGCGCTTAAAACAGCATTTTTTTGGGCATCGCTCAAATAAGTGGTAGCTATCATCTCCTCGAGCTGGGCTATGCGTTGCTGGGCTTCCTGCGGTGTGTGTAACGTAGGCTGTGCCTCAGCCCGCAAAAGGAGGTCGGCCACCTCGCGGCAGCGGCGGCTTAGCTCTTCTAACTTCTCATACCACTCCGAGTTTTCATATTTAGCTAGGGCTTTATTGATACGGTCACGCAAATCCTGAACTTGACTCGCGCTAGATAGATTGGGAAGCTCGCTTTCCCATGCCCTGGCCTGGTTCTCCAGTTCTTCAATGGCCTGGTCTAGCTCCGCTAGCTTCTGCCTTGCCGCCTCCACAATGCGTGTGCTGCCTGGCAATGAGCCTAGCTCGGTTTTCCGTCGGCGGAGGTCTGCCAAAGTACCGCTTGTAGGTGTCAGGGCAATTTGTTTGAGGGTGATTTCTTCCTGGAGCTCAGCGGCGCGCAACACCTTAAGCTGTTCACGAAGCGTGTCAAGCTCACTGTGCAATCGTTCCGGCAAAAACGGGTGCGCCCTGGCAAGTTCTGCCTCTAGTTGAGCCAGGTTGTTGCCCTCCGCCAAACGCTTGCGACAGCTTTCAAGCCAGCTCGAGGCTTCCTTTTCTTGGGTTTCAATGTGCTCCCGAATTGACTGGGATTTCTTTTCGAGTTTCTGCTTTTGTAATTCACTCAGGTGGCTCTTGTACTCCTCAAGGTATCCGTCCAAACGTAGCAGTGCACTTTTGGCTTCTTCGGCAGTATTTGGTGGATCAACCTCAACCCTTTGAAAAAAGTTAATCAACGCCCGCAAACGTTGCTCCGCCGACTCGATGTCTCGAATGTCCGGAGTACCTTCAAAACGATTCCTCTCGCGAAGAAGCTTTCTTTCCAAGAGTTGAGCTGCCTCGACGCTATCTATTGCATCAATTTGTTTTTCAAGACCCAGGATAAAAGCCTCGAGCCTGCCGACCTCGGCTCGCAGCAATTCCTTTTTAGCGATTGCAGCTTCTCGTACCTCGTTAGAAGAATGCGCCACCAGGGGCTCAAGTTCTTTGAGATCCTTGCGGAGTTTCGTAAGCGAACCCGAAGCGTCGAGGGAGTTCACCTTTACCAGGAGGGCATCGATTTTTTGACTCTCCTCAAGGCGATGCTGCTCCCTCTCGAGTGTCTTTAGCGCTTGCTGAACCCGTTTGGCTGGCTCTACCAGCTCCAGTCTGTTGAGTTCGCGAAGCGCGTTCTTCAAAACCTCTTCTTGCCGTCCATACTGCCGGATATCGTCGAGCCGCTCATGAACTTGACACAAGTCTTCCGTTGTCTTTTTTATGCTTTCCAAAACTCTATCACGCAGTTCAGGCGGTTTGGCCTTGCTGGAGGCCACCGTGAATGGCTCGGTCAACCTGCCAATACTGCTAAGCAAATTGGCGAGTTGCTGGATGTTTGAAGCCCTTCCCAGCCTCTCCTCGATATCCCCAACAGCCCGTTCATATTCACCAAGCTTTTGTAAACCTTCGTTCAGCTTTTGCAGGGCCAGCCTGGCGTTGTCAAGCAAAGCCGGATCCGAAATATCGGTTTCGTTGGCGGAAGCCTTGAGTTTTTCCAGGATTTCCGTTGCTTCATCGGGACCCAAGCCTCCGCTATTTACCTTTGTAATAGATGTCTCTATGTCTTGCAGGAGTTGCTTGCGATCTTTGCGCCGCAAGCTGGTGCTGGCCCACAGTTCAATAAAGTCTTTGGGCTTAAGCTTTCTACCCTGACCTGTAGCACTATCGAGACCCACTATTTTGCCACCCACTGCAACCTGTAGGTCGTTGCGGTAATATCCCAGCCAGGCGCTAAACAGCAGGGCCAGGGTGTTGTGGTCGTAGCCGTAGGGCACGTTGAGCAACTCGAGCAGCACCTCCTTGAGCGGTGTCCATTCTTTTCCGGGAGGAATGCTACCCTCTAGGCGCTCCCAGGCTTTTTTGGGGTGATCCGCCTTAGGGGGCTGAAGCTTTTGCTTGGCGTTGATCAGACCCCATGCGTTTGAGGCTAGGAATTTGTCCACGATGTCCTTGGCCACTCTGGACAATGCCACCGAGGCCCCATCAAGGTTGTTGGTCATCAAAACCGGAACCAGCACCTCCACCGCACCTCTAAGATTGGTGGCGGTTTGACGAAATTGGGTGAAGAATTCCCCAGGGCGCTTGTGGTATGCGATTCGGTAAACTTCTCCAAGGGTGCGCTCGATGCGGTCTGTGGCCCCAACCCCAACGGATAAGGCCCGCACATGGCCTCTGGCCTCGGCGGGAACCTCCAGGCTGCCGTCTTTGAGTAGCTCGTCGAGGGTCTTTAAGACTTGTTTGGTTAGACGCTGTTTTTCCTCTTCTATCACCGTGAAGCCAATTTCCTTGACCACTTTATCTACAAATGTATTTTCGGTCAGCAAAACGTACTTCTGAAGGTTCGTGATCAGCTCGGGTGCAGGCCGAATAGGCTCAACCACCACTATGGGCGCTGCTTTCAGCTTAGCCGAGGCGTCTAGCACGCGTCGAAGGTGTTCATTAAACCAATCCAGATCGTCCTGCGTACGAGCTAGCGGCAACAACACCAGGCCCCGGCAGTCTGGCATATCGGTGAGGGTAGCCGCGTAGCGAGCGGTCAGGCGCTCCAACACCTGCACTGTCCAACTCGATCGTGTCAGCAGTACAAGTTGGGCAGCCCAATCTTCATTATGGCCCCAGTCCACGCTCACAGGGTAGTTGCGGGAAAGGGGGCTTTTACCCTCAGCTACAAGCTTGTTGACCTTATTCTGCCCATAACCATCAAACTCATCGAGATAGGCTTTGAGCAGATCCCGTTTTTGGAGTTCTGCGAGCTCTTGGTTAAGACGCTTTTCCAGTTCGATGGCCGCATTGCTGCCTGACCAGAAAGCGTAGATTTTGTTTGCACTATCGTAGCGAATGTAGCGCTGGGCCTCGAGCTCCTTTAGCGTTGCCTGCGCTTCCTTTGTCGAGAGGCCGGATAGCTCGGCTATAACGTTTTCAAAGCCCACACTCTTGGTTGGGATATTGCCAGCTTTCTGCAGGAGCATGGCCTTGAGCACGGCTTTTTGCTGGGGTTCTAGGTCGGGCTGGTCTACCTGTTGAAACTGCTGCCAAACCTGCTCACCAAGCATCTCCTGAAAGTAATCCACAAGCTCAATGGGTAAAATCCAGTTGGGTTTTCCGTCCCGAACGGCAGGTTCATCCAGAATCTTCCTGAGGGGGGCCTCGTTATCAGTCAGGAAACCCAAAACCGAGCGCGTATTGGAGGCTCTTTCAAAATCCAAACTCGAGAGCAAAGCCGTTGTGAGGGGGTGCAAGGGAAAACACTCCCGGGTGACCTTTTCCTGAAACTCTTCAGGGCTCCAGCCCATCACCCGCCTGTAACGTTCAGCAAATACTTCGAGAGTCAGCTCGCTTGCGCTAGCGACACGGCTGCCGATGCCAGGCTCCAGCAGGAGTTTTGCCCAATTGGCGTGGTTGGGTTTGAAGTATGCCCCAAGCACATCCTCGAGGCTGGAGTGCAGCCAGAAACGTTTATTCAGGGGTAGGCGGGTCAACTCCTTGGTTAGCGCGCCATATTGAAGCGTTCCATCGTTTTTGACGACTTTCTCGGGTTCATGCTGCGCCAGGGCTACAAACAGCACTTTGCTGCGGTAGTTATCAACCCCGTTGAGCAGTTCTTGCAGCGGAACCCCTATAGGATGAAGGCTGCTGTAGCTGCGGACAAACTCGCTAAACTCATCGAACAGGATGAGCAAACCGCCAATCAAATCTTGTTTATCACAAAGGTCTTCAACAACCCAGCCAATGGCCTCGGCAAGGTCAGTCTCTCCACCAAAATTAGGGCTGAAGTCGGTTATCTTTCGGAATAACTCTACGCAGATGGAATAGGTGCTTGTTTCGCGCCGCTCTAGCTTCTGGCGCAAGCTGGGGAGGTCAAGGCGGTGCTGGCTCAGATGTTCGTTGGCAAGCCGAGTTTGTTCGGCAGTCAGACTATTCAAGAAGCGCAGTGCGTCACCGAACCAAAAAGGTGTGAATACCCCCTTGGTAGCTTCCATAGCCTGTAGAGCGTTCTCGAGCTCCAGGAAGAACTGGTCCCGCAGGTTTTTGGGGGAATCGCCGCGAAGCAACAGTACCAGATAGGGTTTGCGGTTTTTCTTGAAGTTGCGAAAGGGCTCGACTCTGGCCGGTTCGTTGTAGGTGTGCTCGAGTTTTTCCAGTATCTGCTTGACTTCCGGCGACTCTGCGGGCTTGCCAAAGTAGTTGGCTGCGACCAACCCGAAGTGGCTTTTGCCCCGGCCATAGGTTGCCTGCACCACGAATCGGTTTTCCACACTCTCGATGGCCGCATCCATTAGCAGCCTAAGGACCTCCGCCGAGGCCTTTTGCCCCGGAAAGCTACCGGAGGTAAACATGTAGCTCTTGAGTAGACTTAGGTTGGCGTCGGTGCGGAAATGGCTAATTTGTACATCGTTTCTGAACTCGGCGTTATGGTCCAATTCGGTAATATCGCAGACCCGTAAAGTCATCGGCGCTCACCCCTTGTTGACTTTTAGCTTACAATTGCCAGTCGCCCTCCCTTGTGCCAAATGGCCCTCGAGTCTGCATCGGGCAGCAGGTGTTCCGCAGAAACAGGCAATGCAATCACCAACGCCCTGGGGCGCTTACGGAAGTTATCTAGCAGAAAATCCCAGACGTAAGGCCGATCGAGAAACTCGAGGTAGGACAGTGCAATGTCGAGGTTGTATAGCAGCAAGGCGTTGGTCTGGGAAGGAAGCTGGGCAATCTCGTCAAGCTCTTGTACGAGTGATTCTTTTGTGAGCCCCAGGAAAAGCTGTCCATCCAAAACCTTCCGCAACCGCCATTCAGCATAGTTGACGGCGTCAAGGTTTAGCTGGGCGGCCAGCGAGCGCTCTTTGCCCAGATGCTCTGAACTCAGAAGCAAAATAGCTGTACGGCAGACGAGTTGGGTACCCCGAACCCGCTGGACAACCTCTAAAGGGGAGGGTTCATTCATAGATATGCGGCAAAAAATCGGAAGGTGAGCGCCACAGGCGAAGAATTTGATGTGGGGGTGCCACTTGGACCAGCTCCAGCAGTCCCCTATTTTGGAGCTCGCGCAACCGGGAATTGAGCTGGAAAGCACCCAAGAGAAAAAGATTGGCAAAGCCGCCAAACTCGTACAGCTCTGCGAGCGCTACCTGCCTAAACTGCGGCCACACACTATCCCAAAAGTGTGCCAAGGCATACCCCACCACCCACTCGTTGGGCGGCTCGGGCTCGAGCACCCGATAGCCCGTTTCGGTTTCTTCCAAAATGCCGAGCTTTCCAAGACCGTCTTCCTTGGTATAGGTGCCCGTAAACACGGCAATCAGGCCGCGGGCCGAGCGGTCTACCAACGCCTTGCCCTCTGACTTCTGCACAAACTCCCGCACCGATTCTATCAGCCGAGAGCGTTCGAGGTGCGTCCCCGGCTGTAACTGCTGGCTGACCAAAAAATGCCAGAAAGCCGGGCCTGGGCCCTTGGGAGCGCTAAGGTGGTAGTGCATGAGCCAGAGCGTGGAGGGGTGATTGAGGTTGGGGTCATGTTCGTAAACAAAGCGCCCGAGATCGGACAGACGATAAGGTTTTTCATCCAGTAGCCCTGCCGCGACTGCATATCTTGGCATTGCTTTAACATAGTTCGTTCCAAGACGTGTACCTTTACGCAAACTCTCAAAGTCAACTTTTTCAACCAAACCAGAGGCGATTTCCAAAACCTGGACAAGCGCTGGGCGGTTTAGGGAAAAAGATTCGTGAAAAACTGTGCCAACTCTCTTCATAGGCTCCAACAATTGTGTGCCAACTCTCTTCATAGGCTCCAACAATTGCTTGATATAAGCTCGCAGTCTCTGCCTGGTTTCTTGATTTGCAACAATTTGGGCAGCCCAATCTGCAAAATAGGCATACTCGATGAGGTTTTCAATACGTCCACGTCCTCCACCAGAAGTTGAAGTCTTTGCATATTCGCTCTCCTTACCAGGATGGATTTTGTGCTTCCAGAAGCTTGAACTTCTCAAGTGAAAAAAAGGGGGGGCCGGTTGGCACATATCGTCGGCAATCCTATACTGATCAAAATATCTTCTAAAACGAGAAATAAGTGGTTCATCAAAGTAAATACGGTTATCAAAATCAGTAGCTTCATCAATCAAATCCAACACAGCTAAAAGCAATATCAACTTGTGAGGTCGCTTATGCCCGGCTTTGCTACCTCTCCGCATACCCTCTATTTCAGCTTTGAGTTTTTCAAAACTATCATTCATCTATCTACAGACGTCATACTACAGATGACATACCAAACATGATTGATTCTCCTCTTCCTCGTCAGCCAACATTTCTGTCAAGCTACCCAATAGCCTGACCGGCCTTTGCTGGGTTCGCTTTTCATGTTGTTCTTTGATTTGGGCAATGCGCTCTGGACGCTGTAAATCTTCCAAGCTCTCTCTTGCATTCCATGTGAAGGTTTGACCCGTTGCGATATCAACTCGTTCAAATCCTTTCGCTTTTTCAAAGTAATCGGGATGATTTTCTAACAGACCAACCCACTCAATTCTCTGTTGAAAAAAACAAAAGTAACATCCAGATCTCGAGCGCCATTTATAGTACTCAGGCAAGCCTAGCCCGCTCTCTTCCAAAATTCTGTACACATCATGCTTCACGATGCTGTCATCAATAAAGGGATAAACTGCCGTTATATTGGGTTTAGTTGATATATATCCTTTTCTATGCAACTCATCCGCCCTTATGGCAAGGTAGCTGATTACGGGATCATCTCCGACATAACGCTCAAATGGCTTGATTTTAAGCATTCGTGTACACCAGCGGGTTCTTGGATCGGGTAAAACACCACGGTAAATGTCCAGATAATGGGAGAAAGGCCGATCTGGATTCAAACGAACCACCGGCTTTCCTAAATAAGCCTCGAGTTTATCGAGATATTCGTATGTTTCCGGTAGCTCTTCCCCAGTATCCATGAATACATATTCCATTTCTGGAACCTTGTCCCGCATATACACAGCGAGCGCAGTGCTGTCTTTGCCGCCAGAAAGTGAAAGAACGTGTCGAACAGGCTTTGGCTCCATTTGTGCTCCTTTGCAGTACATAATACCTCGATAGCCGGTGGAAGCTGTCACGAGAAAAGCCTTTGATCTAGAACCGTGACTACAGCTCTTGCAACAACTTTGCCAGCGCCGCCCGCAGCACATGGGGGGGAGCATCTTTCCCAAGGCCGTTGCGAATCTGCTGGGCCAGCACATCGCTTTGAGCATCCTCTTCTGGGGTCAGAACCCCTAGCGTATGTACGGCCTGTAATAGCCGTTCGCCCAGCAGTCGGGCCTGTTCGGGGAAGCGTTCAATATCGGAGTCTGTCCAGCTTTTAGGTGGTTTTGAGGCTACCAGAGCCAGAACACCGTCTAGCACTACCGCTTCTTCCCCCGGCGCGGTGAGTCGGTTAACCAGGGGAACCAGCGAGCTATGCAAGGGCTTTCCAGAGAGTTGTTTGGCCTGCGCGCGCAGACGGGCCCAGCCTTCCGGGCCTTCGGGCAGTCCGCAGGCCCTTAACAGGGTATCGCGGGCCTTCTCAACCTGGCTGGGCACGAACGCACCCCAGGTTTGCAGGGCCTGGTTGAGCTTCTCAAAGAAAGCCTCGATGCGTTTTTTGCTTTTGTTTTGCTGTTCACCAAAGGGCTTTTCGCCCAGAGCAACCGGCAGGTCGTGAAAGAGAAGGCGCTCGGGAGAGCGGGCTCGCTCGAAGGCTTCGCGCAGCTCGAGTACCTCTTCTGGTAGCTTCCGGGTGCGCCAGGCCGATTCGGGTACCGAGCGAACCATCCGCACCAGTGCTCGCACTACCGGTAGCAAAGCAGGTTTGACCTTGAGGCCCCTTGCCAGACGCTCCACTACAGCCTGGCGTTCGCCCAAAATCCGACTACCCCCCACGGCAAATAGCTCTGGGCGGCGCATAAGCACCTCAAAGTCGGCGATAGTGGGTTCAGGAACAAAAACCCCCTCTTTGTACAGGCTGGTTTCGTCTGGGTAGGTAAGCAAAAATGCTGCTAGGAGAACAGGCAGTACCCCAGGCATCACGCCGTAGGGGGGCGCTTCTAGCTCAGAAAACAGTTGATCAACTGGGTAGGGTTCAGCAATGGCGGAAAAGATACGGCTGTACATCTGTTCCCAGGATGGGCGTAAGTTGCAGGGGTCATTGGCTCCCTGGGGCTCGGTAAACTGCCAGCTCCCTTCGCTATTCTGATGAAGACCGCTGGCCCGCAAGACCGACTCATACATGCTGCGCTCAGGGGGATAGCCCTCCATGCCCAGCAGGGGCTCTTTGGCATACAAAAGCATTCGCTCTACCAGGTTGCGCCGAGCGGCGGCGGCAGCAGACGATAGCGCGCGACGATTGATGAGTTCGTTCTTGATGCGTGGGGCGTAAGGATATAGCCAATCCATGGCGCTCGAAAGGAGTTGAGCGGCTGCTCTTGGCGAAGATACGCTTTGCTCATGGCCTCGGTAAAACCAAAGCGTGCCCGCCCCAGTGGGCTCCGGGCGGGGGTCGAGCAACACCTCTACCGCGCGTCCCAAGCTCTGCTCTACCAGAGCTATTCGTTCAGCAAGCTCTCTACGGGCGACCCGATCTTTATGCAGGGCAGGGGTGTTGTCCCAAACCCAGCGCAGTGCCCGCAGCTCTGCCGCGGCCTCGCGTAAGCCCCCGATCTGCTGGGGGAGCGCTACCAACAAATGCTCGGCAGCACTCACGGCGGGGGAAGTAGCCCAGCTGCTGAAAGCCTTAGCCTGCTCGAGGGTTGAAGGGAGGCAGCAGATCAGTAGGCCGTCGGCCCCATGGCCTGGCCTGGGGACTTCGCTGGGGGGAGCATCCAAGTACTGCACTGCAAAGAACCGCAAGGCACCTTGCTCGTAGCTATGTCGCCGCGCGACCAAGGGCCGGTGGGGTAAGTACTGCTGTAGGGTTGCGGCCAGACCCAATCCAGCGGTTTTGCGGCGGGCCTGCTCAAGCTCAGCCTCAATGTCCACATCACTGCCCTCCCAAACCCGATACGTGCGGTTATAAAGTCGGAAAGTCAGGAGGGAGCGCATTTGCAGAGCATCTAGTGCAGCTTCCACATCTGGGCTTCTAGGGCTATCCGAAAGCGAAAGGGCGACCAATTCACGGCTGGCCTGCAGCGGGCTTAGGTCACCCAAGATATTCAGGAGCCCTACGGTTTTGAGAACGTCTACCTCGAGGGGACTCAGGTCAGGGGTGCGCTCCAAGGCGTCGGCAACCTCGAGCCAGCGCCGGGCATAGCTTTGACGCAGTAGACTCCCCTCAAGGTTGGTCATAAAGTAGTCGAACAGATCCGGCAGCCTAACAAGGTGCCCTGGTGCTTGCTGTAGCTTCTCCTGCAAACCATGGGCCTCCTGGCCCAGCAAGTAGGCATACAAAGAGCGTTCATTTTGAGCAAAGCGCCGAAAGAGATAGGGCAGCGCAACAAATACGGATGGATGAAGCGGTGCAGCGTCTACAGCCAGAGCCAAAAACTCCCCGGGCTTTAGGCTTTTGGGGGTATAGCCTGCTTCAGACATCTCCTGAGCGATTTTTCTTAGCACGTCGGCCGAGAGCGCTGGCTGGATTTCTAGCGCAATCATGGCTTGAGCAGCAAGACGCATCTGCTGTTCAACAGGCTCTATGAAAGCGACATCGCTAAAACGACCCTGTACCTTAGCCCACTCCTTACGAGCAGCCAGGGTCAGGTGCTCACCATACTGCTCAAAAGCCTGGTGCAGTACGCCCAACACGAGAAATGGCTGTTTACCGCTACGGGCGGCTAGTTCAGCCATCTCTTGCAACAGGTAGATGTCTTCGCCCGTATGGCGGCTAGCATATTCAAGGGCCTTTCCTAGCTCGTCTAGGATCAGCAAGATGCCACGGTAGCCCTGCGTGCACGCAAGGTCTGATAGAGCCACCAAGCGCTCCAAAACACGCCGGGTATCCAGGGGCGCTGTCCTAAGGTCGGCCTCGAGGGCCTGAGCCAAGTTCTCCGAAGCCGCACCGCCTATTCGCTTTGCTACACCCTGCATTCCTTCCAATAGCGCCTGGGAAAGCGAAGCCCGTCGCAAAGTGAGCACCACTGGCAGTAAACTGATATTTTCCAGATTGGAAAAACGCTCCCACAAAGAGGCATCCTGGGTCGCTAAAATCTGACAAGCGGGGTTTCGGGAGTCTGAAGGGGCTTGTAGTAGGCTAGCAAGGAACAGAGCAAACGCCGATTTTCCACTGCCGTAAGGGCCGGTAAGCGTTAAGGCTCGATCACTGCTATGCCCCTCCAGGCTATCCAAAATGCGAATCAGTATCTGACGAACAACTGGGGTTAGGTTGTAGCCTGCTAATGCCTCCGGAAGTTGAAAATCTCGTTCAAGTCGTATAGAGCGAAAAAACCGTCGAGTCTTGGCAAGCGGCTGGATTTGCATCATATGCGAGTCCCGTAATAGCGTTGTAGAAGCTCCATTCCGTCAAAGTCTCGACGGCGGTAAAGTTGCTTGAGCCCTGCGGTATCATCGAGCTCTAAAGCCCCCTCGCTGGCAGTCTCCAAGTCCTCCAGGTACTCAACCAGTGAATTTTCGTCTAGCTTGAACACCTGCCCCGGACTTCCCAAACCATAAAGGCACTCGGCAAAGGAGATGCTATTCCTCCCAGAACGAATGCGCCGCATATACTCAAGCAAAGCATAACCTACAATCTCGGCAGGTAGGGTTGGCTTAGGCCCAATAGCAAAACGATAGCCCTCACCATCTTTGAGTGGTGAAAGCAGCCCGAGTTCGGTCAAGGGGCAGTCGAAAGAGTCTTCTAAAGGCCCCTTGCCATCAGCCCTGGACTGATAGGTGCGCAAAAAGCAGTCTATGTCTCGTCGCAAACTCAGCTCTTGCACCCGCAGCCCTTGACGTTCTTTGAAGTCTAGCAAAAAGGTTAGGAGCTGCCCCTTAGTAAGGTCGGGCTGCGTAAAGCGTGTAAAAGCCAGATGCCATACCCCAGCCTTAGCAGGGTTGTTGACCAGCAGCCAATGGATTAACCAAAGGGAGGCCGGGTTTTCCAAGTGAGGGTCCCATTCCTTAAAGAGCCGCCAACCTATGGGGGAGACCTCCAGGCTTCGGCCCTCGCCCTCCAATAACACCTGGGTAGCCAGCCCCCAGTGGCGAATACTTTGCACCATGTTCTTTCCTACACCCAGCTCAACCAAGGCCTGCTCGGTGCTAAACAGGAACTTATTTTTGGTTACTGCGTCTACAGCCTTTTTGAGCCAACCATAGCGAAAGGGAAAGGTTTCGTGACCTGAAAATCCGAAGCGCTCGAGGGAATTGTGGTTTAAAGACTGAGCCTGGTTTGTGGCCATATGCTCCTATGAGTTTAGCAGCGTTTGCGATTCAACCCAGTCTGACCTGTAGTTGTCCAGGTTCAGGACCTTGGACAATCTGGTGCGGCCGGTGCGTAAAATAACAGGCGTCACGCAAAGTCATGATCCCCCTCTACCCAAGGGCCGCATATCGCTCCAAGCCGCTTGTGAGTACCACCCCTTTCAGGCCGCCCAAAACGAAAGCTCTTTGAACACTCCCAGGTCACGGTAGTTAAGCGTCCACACCGGAGCCCTGGTCTTCAAGGCCAGCAGGGTTACGCTGGCGTCCTCCAGGGTGCCCTTCCACTCCAGCCTGGCCGCCAGCAGAACCCGAATGGCCTCGAGGTCTTCCATCCCGAGCGGGACGATCTCCAATGTCTCCACCATGCGCTCCAGGGCCCGGCGGGCCACTG
>NZ_JHVI01000035.1 GCF_000620065.1 Meiothermus cerbereus DSM 11376
CCGTGCGAATCGTCCGAGGTCTTGACCTTTATGCACTGATATCTGTAGGTTCTTGCTTCCTTACTACCCTTTGTGATCCAACTTTGAAAAGCAAAACATTGGACACCTCTGTGCTCATAGCGGCATGGTCCCACCCGTTCCCATTCCGAACACGGCAGTGAAACGTGCCTGCGCCGATGGTACTTGGCTCGAAGGGGCCTGGGAGAGTAGGGCAGCGCAGAGGTTTTTTATTTGCGGGAATAGCTCAGTTGGTAGAGCACAACCTTGCCAAGGTTGGGGTCGCGGGTTCGAGTCCCGTTTCCCGCTCCAGCTTGTACCCCCCCCTCTTGAGGGGGGGTTTTTTATGTCTGTTCAACCAGACACTTGCCTTGCTCAACCAACACCCCCCAGTGCTTGTGGGGTGATTTTTGTTTAGAATCCTGTGCTATGCACGGGCTCGAGGCCACCTACCGCATCGAATCTACCCCAGACCAGATAGAAGCCAGGGCCCAGGCCCTTGCCGTCGAACAAAGCATCGAGATGCCTCCTACTGCTGTGCGTCAGCCGGAGCTGCTGCACGAGGTGCTGGCCCAGGTGGCCTCCATTCAGGAGGCCGGGGAAGGCCAGTACCGGGTGGTGTTGCGCTTTGCCGAACAGACCACCGCTTTCGAAGCGGCGGGCTTGCTCAACGTGCTTTTCGGCAACTGTGCTTTGCAAGAAGATGTGGAGCTATTAGACCTGAAGCTGCCGCCCCGCCTGCTCTCGGCCTTTGCGGGCCCGCGCTTTGGGATTGCTGGATTGCGCCAGCTCGCCAACGTCTACGACCGCCCCCTAACCTGCACCGCCCTCAAGCCGCAGGGCCTCTCCCCTACCCAGTTGGCCGAGCTGGCCTATACCTTTGCCCTGGGCGGAATAGATATCGTCAAGGATGACCACGGCATCACCAACCAGCCCTACGCCCCCTTTGCCGAGCGGGTGTGGGCCATACAAAAAGCCATTGCCAGGGCCAACGCCGAAACCGGCGGCCACACCCTGTATGCCCCCATGCTGGCCGGTAGCCCCAAAACCCTGAGCAATAACCTGGCAATAGCCCGGCAAGCCGGGGTCAAGGTAATACTCACAGCACCCATGCTGCTTGGGCTTCCGGCCTTTCAGGAGCTTGTCGAGGAGCTGGGCCTGGCAGTGCTGGGGCATCCGGCTTTTGCTGGCCTACGCATTGCCCCGCCCCTTATGTTTGGAAAGCTTTTCCGGCTGCTGGGCGCCGACGCCATCATCTTTCCCAACTACGGGGGCCGCTTTGCCTACAGCAGCCAAACCTGCCTGGAGCTGGCCCAGGCTGCCCGGTCGTCCTGGGGGCCCATTCGCCCAGCCCTACCGGTTCCGGCAGGGGGCATGACCGTCGAACGGGTGGAGGAAATGCTGGGGTTTTATGGGCCCGACACCATGCTCCTGATCGGCGGCAACCTCCTGGCCGCAGGGGAAAAGCTACTCGAGCGCACCCGCGAGTTTGTGCAAAAAGTGGCGGCCAGCGTGGAAAAAATCTAGCGTTAGAATGAGAGCTATGACCTCGAGCAAAACCAAACGGGCTGCACATGGCTACACCTGGGAAGATGTAGAGGTGCTGGCCTATAAGTCGGAAGGAGTGGCCCCATTCAAGGGCGTAACCCGTCAGGTGCTTTTCAACGACCCCCAGCTTGCCGCCCAGTGGCGCTACTTCGAGGTAGCCCCTGGGGGACACACCACCCTCGAGCGCCACCAGCACGTACACGCCGTGATGGTCATCCGGGGACGGGGGGCCTGCTTGGTGGGGCAGGAGATACACAGCATCGGGCTGCACGATCTGATTCACATACCCCCCATGACCTGGCACCAGTTCCGCGCCAGCGAGAACGAGCCGCTGGGCTTCTTGTGCCTGGTCAACGCCGAGCGCGACCGGCCCCAGCTACCCGGGCCAGAAGAATTGCGGGCCTTAAGGCAAAACCCGGCTGTTGCCGAATTTATACAGGTCTGACCCCCTGCCTGTGATAAGGTGATGCCATGTCTAAGCGTGCCTCCGTCGAAGAAATCAGAACAAGCGAAAACCCCGAAGCACACCTCGAGCAGATTCGCAGCATTCTGTTTGGCCAGCAGATGCTGGAGTTCGAGCACAAGCTTCAGGGCCTGGAACAGCGCCTGCAGGAGCGAACCACCTGGCTCAACCAGGAACTGCTGGATCGCATCGCTGCGCTGGAAAACCGCCTGGTAGGGCTTTTGCAACAGGAAGCCGAGGAGCGCCAGATTGCCGACCAGGCCCTGCAGGGCAGCCTGGATACGGCGGTAGACAGCCTGGAAGACAGGCTGGCCTCCGAAATGAAGGAAATGCGGGCCGACCTGAAGGAGCAGGGCAAGGAGCTCAACAAAAAGCTCGACCAGCTGGCCTCGAGCCTGTACGCCGCCATCGAGGAGCTGCGCCTGCACAAAACCGACCGGGCCGCCCTGGCCGGCTTGTTGGTAAACCTGGCCCAAGCCCTGCAAAAAGACTAGACATGGCCCGTCCCTCGGACAACCTCGAGGCCCTGCGAAAGCTGCTGCTCGAGCCCGAACAACAAGCCCTGCAGGCCTTGCAAGACCCGGCCCGCTGGGAAGAGTGGGTCGCACAGGTTCTGCCGGAGGCCCTGCTCCGCCGTAGCCAGAGCGATAAAGCCTTGCAGTACGCCCTCAACCCCATCATCGAAGAAACCTTCCTGCGGCTGGTGCAGCGCAACCCCAAGCTGCTGGTGGATATTCTGTTTCCGGTGCTGCTGCCGGCCATTCGCCGCGCCGTAACCAGCCTGTTTGCCTCGCTCACGCAAAGCCTCAACCAAACCCTCGACCAGGTGTTTAGTGTGCAGGGGCTACGCTGGCGGCTCGAGGCCCTCAGCACCGGTAAATCCTTCGCCGAGGTGGTGCTTTCGCACACCTTGCTGTATCGGGTCGAGCAGGTTTTGCTGATTCAGCGTAGCAGTGGCTTGCTACTGGCCCACCGGGTTGCCGAGGGCGTTAAGGTTCAGGACGGCGCTCTGGTCTCGGGGATGCTAACCGCCATCGGCGAGTTTGTGCGCGACTCCTTCGACCCCGAGGCGGGCCTCAACACGGTGAATTTTGGCGAGCGGGTTCTGGTGGTGGAGCAAAGCCCCCAGGCCATTCTGGCCGCAGTGGTGCGCGGGGTGCCCCCACAGGCCTTGCAGGAGCGCTTGCAGGACACCCTTTTGGAAATCCAAGTCCGTTTTGGCGAGGCCTTTAGCAGCTATAACGGCGACGATGCCGTTTTTGCCGAGACACATCCCCTGCTGGATGCCCTGCTGGAAGCCGAATACAAGCGCCCGGAGAGCCGCCGCCCCTATGCGCTATTGTTCATCCTGGGCCTACTGTTGCTCGGGCTTGGTGCTTGGGGCTATAGCAACTTCCAGGCCAGCCGGGCCTGGGACGCTTACCTAAAGCGCCTTTCCAGCACCCCCGGCATCGTCGTGACCGATACGCCCCGACGCTACGAGCTGCGGGGCCTGAAGGATCCCCTGGCCCTCGACCCGCTGGCCTTGCTGGAGGGCCTGCCGCTGCGCGCCGAGCGCATCCGGGCAGCCTGGCAGCCCTACCAGTCGCTCGAGCCCGAGATCGTGCTCAGGCGCATCCAGCAGCACATGGACACCCCCAGCACGGTGCAGTTGGCCTGGCGCGAGGGGGTGCTGGTGGTGAGCGGACGCGCCACCCCGGGCTGGCTCAGCCGCCTGCGCAACCTGGCCCCTTTGCTGGGGGTGACACAGCTCGATACCGCCCAGCTTGTGCTCGAGCCCCCCCAGAGGTAAGGTTATGGGGCTTATTGCGCCCAAGATGCTTTTGGGCGTAAACTGCACCCGCCTTTGCAGCAGGCCGCTTGGCAAGTATTCCGTTCTGGGACATCAGCAGGTGATATGGCAGGGGGCATCCGGTGATTCAAAAGAAAATATGCATGTTGGGTGCGTTCGGGGTGGGCAAAACCAGCCTGGTCGCACGCTACGTGCACGGCATCTTTTCCGAAAAGTATCAGACCACCGTAGGGGTCAAGATTGATAAAAAAATCGTCACGGTCAACGGACAGGAGGTAAGTCTGGTCTTGTGGGACCTGTACGGCGAAGACCAGTTCCAGCGGGTGCAGCCTTTTTACCTGCGGGGCAGCTCGGGCTATTTGCTGGTGGCCGACGGAACCCGCCCCGATACCCTCGAGGCCGCCCAAAGCCTGCACGCCCGCGCCCAGGAGGTGCTGGGCCCGGTTCCCTTCATCCTGCTGCTGAACAAGCACGACCTGCCCTGGCAGGTGAGCGAGGCCCAGCTCGACCAGCTGCGGGCTAAAGGCTGGGAGGTGCGCTACACCAGCGCCAAAACCGGCGAAGCCGTAGAGGACGCCTTCAATACCCTGGCGGGCCGGATGTTGGAGCAACAAAGCACCTAGGGCTGGCGGCTTAACAGCCAGTAAGCCAGCCCAATAACCAGGAGCCACAGCCACCAGCGGCGGCCCAGGAGGGGCTTGCGCTCTGGCAGGGGGAGCGAAGCGCCGGGTAGCGGGCCACGGGGAGGCCGCACCGGGGGGCGCATCTGCAAGCGCTGGCCCTGCTTGATGTGATACACCGACTTGTCGAGCTGGCCTTTTTTGCGGTAGGCCGCACCCAGGTTGTGGTGGGCCAGGGCGTACTCGGGGTTCAGCTTGAGGGCCTCCTGGTACAACCGGATGGCCTCGTCGGTCTGGCCCGCCTCGAGGGCCAGGTTAGCCAGGTTGGTCTTGGCCCGAAAGTGGCGGGGGTCGGCCTTTAGCGCAGCCTCGAAGGCCTGCCGGGCCTCCTCCCGCTGGCCGCGCATAATCTGGATGAGCCCCAGGGTGGCCCAGGCCTCCGCCCCCAGGTGGGGGTCTTGCAGGTAGGCCGCAATCTGGCTTTCATCTTCGCTTTCAAAGGCCCGGATGGCCGCCCTGGCCCGCTCCAAATCCAGGTAGCCAGCAATCAGGTCGCCGTCCTGCTCTAAAACCTTTTGCGCCCTTTCATATTCCTTCAGCCGCAGCCAGTCGCGCAGCTCGAGCAACACCGCCAGGGCCTCGGCATGGCCCCCCTCACCTGCCAGAATGCGGGCTCGAGCCTCCTCGTAGCGTCCCAACTTGATTAGCTCGTCCACTTCCACAACACCAATCTACCCCAGCCACCCCCACGTAACGCTTTAGGGGTCAGTTTGGGTCAAATTCCACACGCCTTACAAAACCAGGCGCTATACTCGGCAGTGGAGTTCGGGAATAGGCCCGCTCCCACGAGACCGCAAGCCCTCTTATGCACTACGCAATACCGCACCAATACCATATCCCGGTGCGGAACCCTTAGGAGAAGTTATGAAGAAGTCCGGTTTTACCCTGATCGAGCTGTTGATCGTCATCGCCATCATCGGCATCCTGGCCGCGGTGCTGATCCCCAACCTGCTGCGCGCCCGCGCTGTGGCCAACGACCGCGCCGCACAGGCCTTTGCTCAGAACGTTTACAAGACGGCCCAAGCCTATCTAGCCGAGAACGTAAACGTGACTACTGTTCCCACCTCCTGCGCGGGAACCACTGGTTACAGTGCTGGTAACTACAGCGTGCCTGCTCCTGGGGCTTTCATTACTGGCTGCACTGTCGCCTCAACCGGTGCCTCCGTAACCGTCACCTACACTGGTGGCACCTCCACCTCTGTGACGGTGGGCCAATAGTTGGACTGCGGGCAATTAGATAGCGGTTGAAAAAATGCCCTGCCACGAGGCAGGGCATTTTGACCAAACAATCATGAAGACGCATGGTGGCTTTACATTAATCGAGTTGCTTATCGTCATCGCTATCATCGGTATACTCGCTGTGGTGCTGGTGCCCAATTTGCTGAATGCGCGGAATGTAGCCACGTTACGAGCAGAGCAAGTATATCTGCGAAACGTAATGTACGCTGCCAATGCGTATCTATCCGACAACGTTCTAGCCAGTACCCTCCCAAATACCGATTGCGTGAACGGCTTCAGCGCTGGTAGCTATGTGGTAGCACCACTTGCTCGTACTACCCTTTCCTCCTGCACGGTTCAGCATGTATCTGGAGGCGCGGTAGTCAGCTATAGCGGGCTGTCAGGAGCAGGGCAGATTCCTTAGAGCTGCCCTTAATACATGAATACGGGGGGGCATCAGCTCCCCCAACTGCTTTTAATCAGCTGGCATTGAGCTAAAATTGGAGTTAGATGGATGTACGGTAATCTTTCACTACGGGTACGGATGGATGTTTGCTTCGGTAGGTCTGAGTTGCCTCGCCCGCTGCCAGAGCAAATAACACCCACACAACCCCTTCAGAAAAGAACGGTATAAACCATAGCAGCAAGAAAACATGGTAAGCCCAGAGCCCAGATGCACCAGGAGTTAGCTGTAAGAAGGCTCTGATACTGAGTATCAACAGGGCCATGTATAAGACCAAACCAACTAAACCCTTTTGAAGAGCAACCTCCAGCAGTTGGCTATGCGACTTCCATAGCACAATACTCTGTGTGTAGCGCTGTCCTTTTTCGTTTTCTACAATCCAAACCGGAATTGTACCCGGCGCACTGAGATACGCAATCATCTTATAAGCACCTGCTTCCAGGCGCAAAAAGCGCGCCTGTTCCTCTGCGCTGAGGAACAGAGGCCAATAGTAGTCGAAGTTGCCTCCACCCCAACCCAGCACAGGACGCTCCAGGATGCCCCCCACTGCAGCTTTCCAGAACAGCATCCTGGCTTCCATAGAGCTTGTGCTGGCCAGCTCTTTCTGGCCGCCCACACCCCTAAACTGAGTCCACTGGATTGCTGCAAAAACCGCAATTAGCACAAGTGCTGAAGCCACTAACCCTTGCCTGGGAGCACGCCAGACTCCAATAAGCAGTACCAACGCCATTCCCAAGAAGGCAGCCCGATTGTAGGTTAGGCCCAGACTGAACGCAATTAGTAAAACTGTCCCAAGAAATAACCACGACGGTTTGCGAAACCAGATCGCAATGGCCACTCCAAACGTGGCTGCCAGGTAGCCTGCCAGATGCCCTTTCTGTGGGAAAGACACGATTGGAAGATCACCCACTTGAAGTGCATAAATTAGGCCCCTGCCCAAGGCTATCTCTGCTATCGCCCCCAAGCTCAGCAAAACTCCAGAGATTGCCACCCCAATAGCAATACGAACCAGCAAATCCCGTTCCCGCATTATTTGCAGGTAAACCAGAACAAAAACCAAAGAAAACAAAAAAGATGCCAGAGCACCATCACCATTTCGAGCAAGACTACCCATCAGGGCTACTGCCGGTGATGGAGTGAAAAAGGCTGCTATAACACCCCAAATGCCAAAAAGCAAGGCCAACAATACCGGTTTATGCTGCCAGAGAAGCCTAGGCAAGTGTTTGGCATCACTTAAACGCAAGTGGGGGTGTAAAAACCACTCAAACAATAGCGCACCTAGCACAAAAATAGCTGTGATGACAATATGGTAGGTATAGTTCAATCCCCAGAAACTGCGCTCAGAAGGAACAAAGATGAGCGGATACAGCACCACAAAAGCAAACCACCACCAGCGATAGATACGATACATGTTGCTTAGTTTAGCCGTACCTCCCAGGGTAGCTGGGTTACATTTCACTCCTCTATTTGTTGCGCCATTTGTAGCAGTTACAGATGTCCATTTCGAAGTGGCGTAAACACATAAAAGTTGTCCCTTTCTTGTGCAAAAAACATCCAGGTGGTCAGGGGTGCACCCTACAATAAAGTGTGCTCGAGCGCGCTCAAATCCGAACCCTGTTCCCAGCAATAACCATACTGGCCTCACTTTTCTGGCTGTGGCAGCAAACCTTCACACATTACGATGCTGTGCCGCTCGGGTTAGTTGGGGTTGTACTCGGCGCGCTGATCCTGCTAATGCCGCGGGTTCCACGCATCTTATGGGCCTGGTGGGGGCTGGGGCTTCTAAGCATTTTGTGGAGCCTCACGCCCGGCAACACCCTGGCGCTGGGTTTGTGGGAGCTGGCCTACCTGGCCGCCTTTGCCGCTGGGGGCTGGTTGGTGGGCTTTGTGGGGCTGAACATCGTTTTGCTGGGTTATGGGCTTCTGACCACCCTCACGCTGGCCTGGGCTGGGCTGGTGATGTATTTTTCGGGCTCGAGCCATTATGTCGCTGGAGCCCAGGCCCTGGTGCTGATTCCATTGGCGATGGTGTGGATGTTTCGCTCGAGGTGGCCGCTGCTGAGTGGAATCTTGCTTACCGGAGCTTTGTATCTTGCGTTACTTTCGGGTGCTCGAGCGGTGTATTTGCCCTTGACCATAATCGCCTTGCTTATGGTGTGGCGCCTCTGGCGAGAGGGCTTTGCATTCTGGCGGATTGGGCTGGCCCTGGGCGTAGTGGTGGCAGCTGTAATGGCCATAGATGCTACCTTACCTTTTTCGCCCGTCCAGAATGCATTGGGACTAAAAGCATCTCTAACCAAGCAAGTGCAGGATGTAGCTGCAGAGGGCAGTATAGGTAGCCGCCTGCAAATGTGGGAGCAAACCCTACACATTGCCCTGCAACACCCCCTGGGCACTGGCAACGGCAGTTTTCGCGATACCCTTGCGGCCTATCTGCAATACCCCGGCATCCTCTTCAGCAACGCACACAACTACTACCTCGAGACTGCCGCCACCGGCGGCTGGTTGCGACTGCTGTTGCTGCTGGTCATACTGGGCTGGTTGCTTTGGCAAGGCTGGAGTTCGTCCGCCTGGCCCTGGGCCTTGGGGGCTGCAGGGTTGTGGGCTACCCTGGCATTTGATGTTACGGGAATGTACCCAGCGGTAATGATGCTGGCTTTTGCTAGCTTGGGCGCACTGCATGGTCAAGTCAAGGCTCCACTGGCCGCTCCATCCTCAAATAAGAGGGTCTACTGGGCCGTACCGGTGGCCGGATTGGTTCTCGCGGTAGGTTTAGCCTTTTGGTGGTATTGGCCCTGCGAGCAAAACTGTGCAATTAGTCGCTACCAGGGATTTCGCTCTGCTGTCCTGGCTGAGCTCGAGCAAGTTTCCGCATCCAAGCGAGAAGAGCTTTTGAGAGACGCTGCACGGCTCAATCCCAAAAGTCTTTGGGTCTACAGAACTCAACTAGAGTACACCCAAGCTCCAGAGGAAAAGATAAAGCTGTTGCAGCACATCGTTGAGGTTTTCCCGCTGGCTAACCCAACCTTTTACTTGCAGCTGGCGGAGTTGGCCGTGCAGCTAAACCGGCCAAAGGAGGCCATACAGGTGCTAGAGTTAGGCTTGAGCCGCTTTCCAATCAACTTTACGGGCTACCAATCCGGCAACTTCTTTGGGATGCTAACGCCGTCCTACGAATCCTGGCGCGCTCGGGCACCTGAGTTGCTCGAGCAACTAAAAAAAGATAAATAGTTCACGGGTTTTCTTGGCATCTGTACTTAGCGTTCTACCAACTGCGATTTTTCGCCCCTCGCTCGAGCCACCCAATAAACACCACCCCCGCCACAAACCCCTCTATGTGTGACCCGAAGGCGATGCCCTCCGCACCCATCGAGACGCTAGGCCAGCCCTAGCCCTCTGAATTGCCCGGACGCAAAAGCGCAGAGGTGAACTCGACGAAAACGCCCAGGCGTTGATCCAGAATGGTCTTGAGAATCGGCAGGGAAAGCGCCTGGTAGTCGTGAACCGCCACATTGCGAAAGCCCACCATCTGTTGCATCCGGCGGGCCAGGTCTGGGGTAATAAGGTGGGCCTCTTGCAAGAGGCGAAAGGCGTCCCGTGCGCTTTGTGGGAGGCCTAGACGGTGCAGGCGCACCCCATACATCGCCAGGTCTATGGAGGCCTCGCAGGCCCGCAAAAGATTGAGCACGATAGCGTCCTGGCGCGTGTAGTTCTCGAAAAGCTCTCCTTCATGGCCTCGGTACTCTTCTTCGATGCGCTTCAAGCAGCGCTCGATGGTAGCGGTCTTGGCCAGGAGTACCTCATCCATAGACCCGCCCTCGACGGCGGATGTCCTCTAATATTGGCCGCCGCTCTTCTTGCAAATAGGCATACTCTTTCAGCACACGGATTTCAAACAAATCGCAGCGGAGCCGATTCGCACAATACACGCGCCAACCCTGCGTCACGACTCTAGCCCTAAGCGCTGGGGGCGCAGTGGCTAAATCCACCAGGTCAACCTCAGGCTGGGACTCCTGGAGCACAACCAAATCCTGGGCTAACACAAACAGCGCCCAGGGGTCGTAGGGCGCGCTGCCCAAAACAGCAATATCCAGGTCGCTACCGGGCTGGGCCTGCCCTTCGGCCTGGGAGCCAAAAAGGTATATGGCCAGTGGCGACAGCCGCTCTCGGATAAGGGCGACAATGGATTCCAGGGTCTCACCAGCCAGGGTCGCCATAGCGCCATTCTATCAGCCCCGTACACCGCCCCTGCGCTTCAGCGCCGCTGCCATCCAGGTTTTGGCGCACCGCACGCAAAAACCACCGAGTAAGCACCGCCCCCGCCACAAAAACCGCCAATATGCGCCCAGAAAGCGACACCTTGGGGCCAGCGCAGCTAGGCCCCTTTCCAGCCGAAAAGCTGAAAAGGGTGCACAGACATTCGGTGCTCCTTAAGGCTAAAATAAAACCAACCATGGCTTTGTCAGCGCCCGTCCCTACCCAGGCCCTGGCGGAGATCTGCCAGCGGTACGGGGTTCGGCGGCTCCTCTTCTTCGGCTCCTTTGCGCGGGGAGAGGCCGACGAGGAAAGCGACCTGGACCTCCTGGTGGAGTTCTTCCCCGGGCGCACCCCGGGCCTGGGTTTCGTCAGACTTCAGAAGGAGCTGGCCCTCCTTTTCGGACGCAAGGTAGATCTTCACACCCCGGGAAGCCTGAGCCCTTACCTCCGGGAAGCGGTTCTGAGGGAGGCCCGCCCCCTGCATGAGGCGGCGTAGCCTTTCCGATCGCGTCCGGCTCCTGCACATGCGGGACGCCTGCAGGCGCGCCCTGGAAATCGCCCAGGGCAAAGACCTCAGCGCCCTTTCGCCCGAGGAGGAAGCGTCCCTCGCCCTCGTTCGCCTTCTGGAGATTCTCGGTGAAGCGGCCAGGGGCGTTTCCGAGGACCTCAAGAGCCTTCAGCCCGAAATCCCCTGGCGGGAGATCGTGGCCACCCGCAATCTCCTTATCCACGAGTACTTCGGCGTGGACATGGAGGTGGTGGCAGCCATTCTCGAACAAGACCTTCCCTCCCTGCTGGAGCGTTTGGAAGCTATCCTGCAAACCATGGACCATTCTGGGCCTTAGGCAGGGAGGCTTTTGGCAGGCTCAACCGCGCCTCCAGGCCAAACTTCAGGTAGGCTAGCCACAGCGCTATGGCTATCAGCCCTGCACCCCGCCCCTGCGCTTCAGCGCCGCTGCCGTCCAGGTTTTGGCGCCCCACGCTCGAACCACCGAATGAGCACCACCCCCGCCACAAAACCGCCGATGTGTGCCCAGAAGGCGATGCCCTCCTCGCCCATAAAATCGCCCACAAACTGGATTAGAAGCCAGTAGCCCAGGTAAAGAATGGCTGGAATGGGTACAGGAATCCAGCCCACCAGCGAGAGGATCAGGGCCCTGGGGTACAGCACAATATAAGCGCCCAGCAGGGCCGAGATGGCCCCCGAGGCGCCAATCATGGGCACATCGCTGGAAAAGCCGCTCACCAGGCCCTGAATTAACGCTGCAGCAACCCCGCCCAGCAGGTAGAACAACAAAAAACGCCCGTGGCCCAGGCGGTCTTCGATGTTGTCGCCAAAGACCCACAAAAACCACAGGTTGCCCAGGATGTGCAGCAGGCTCCCATGCAGGAACATGCTGCTAAACAGCGTTATCCACTCGCCCCGAAAATCGGCGGCAAAGCGGGCCGGCACAAAGCCATAGGCCCCAATAACGGCGGCAGGGTCGGTAAGGGCAAAGGTATAGACAAAGCCGGCCAGGTTTAGCAACACCAGCAGGTAGACCACATACGGGCGGCGGTGGGCCCGGTTGATGTCGTGCAGGGGGAACATGCCCACAGGTTACAGCAAGAACAACAAAAAAACGCCCCGCAGAGCGGGGCGCTACAAGGTGCTGCTTTTAGCCATTCACGCGAACTTCGATGCGGCGCGGCTGGGCAGTTTCGGCTTTGGGGATGTCGAGGTAGAGGATGCCGTGCTTGAAGGTGGCCTCGATTTTGCTCAGATCGAAGGTGTTGGGGATCACGAAGCTGCGCTCGAACTTGCCATAGGGGCCCTCGAGCCGCCACTGGTTGGCGTTTTCGGGCTTGTTGAAGGGACGCTCGGCCCGGATGGTGAGGGTGTTGTTCTCGGCGGTTACCTCGACCTGCGAAGGCTCTACCCCAGGCAGGTACACCGCCAGGTGGATACCCTGGGCATCCTCGAGCGCGTCTACCAGCGGGGTATGAGCACTCTCGGTAGTGGGGGTGAAAAAGTTGCGCAACAGGGCGTTTTGCAGTTGTTCAATCTCACGGAAGGGGTTGTATCTAATCATGTCATCCTCCTTTACATTTAGAAGTATAAAACTTGAGTGTAGTATTGTCAAGTAGTTTTAGTGCTGAGGCTCCCGATTCGGCTTGACGTCTACAGATGGGGCTGTAGTTTTTGAACCAGCATGTGCTTAGGCAGAGCCCCCACCATCCGCTCGACCGGCTGGCCGTTTTTGAACAGGATCAGGGTAGGAATGCCCTGCACATGGTAAGCGCTTTGCGCCAGGGGGAAATGGTCGACGTTGAGCTTGACGATTTTGAGCCGGCCTGCATACTCGCGGGCGATCTCCTCGAGCACCGGCGCAATCATCTTGCAAGGCCCACACCACTCGGCCCAGAAGTCGACCAGCACCGGCACGCTGGCCTGAAGCTCGGGGGTCAGGCCCTGGGTGGCATTCACCAGCCAGGGCAGGGGCTTTTTGCAGGCCCCGCAGACCGGAACCTGGCCTGTGGGGGGGTTGCCCAAGCGGTTTTTTGCACCGCAGTGGATACAGGTGATGATGTTGTCGCTTGCCATAATCGTTTTATGCCAGCGCAGCCTGCCGAACCTCGAAGGTGAGTCCCAGGGGGCCGGTGTTCACATACAGATGAGCGCCATCGGGCACCTCACCCGCCAGGATTTTGCGCGAGAGGGGGGTCTCCAGTTCCCGCTGGATTACCCGCTTCAGGGGCCGGGCCCCAAAGACCGGGTCGTAGCCGCGCTGGGCCAGGAAGTCGAGGGCCTCTTGCGAGAGCTCGAGGGTAATCCGGCGCTCGGCCAGCCGTTTACGCACCGCCTCGAGCTGGATCTGCACGATGGCCGCAATCTGCTCTTTGGCCAGCGGACGGAAGACCACAATCTCGTCCAGGCGGTTCAAAAACTCGGGGCGGAAGTTCTGCTGCAGCACCCCAAACACCCGTTCGCGGATGGCCTCGTAGCTCTGGCCCGACTGAATGCCCTCGAAGATGAGGGGCGAGCCGATGTTGGAGGTGAGGATGATGACGGTGTTGCGGAAGTCCACCGTGCGGCCCTGCCCGTCGGTCAGGCGACCGTCGTCGAGCACCTGCAACAGCACGTTGAACACATCGGGGTGGGCCTTCTCGATCTCGTCGAAGAGGATCACCGCGTAGGGCCGACGACGCACCGCCTCGGTAAGCTGACCGCCCTCCTCGTAGCCCACGTAGCCCGGCGGGGCCCCAATCAGGCGGGCCACAGTGTGCTTCTCCTGGTACTCCGACATGTCGATGCGGATCATGTTCTCTTCGGTATCGAAGAGGCTGGCGGCCAGGGTCTTAGCCAGCTCGGTCTTACCCACCCCGGTAGGCCCCAGGAAGAGGAAGGAACCAATGGGCCGGTTGGGGTCTTTGAGGCCGGCGCGGGCCCGCCGGATGGCATCGGCCACCGCCACGATGGCCTCGTCCTGGCCCACCACCCGCTTGTGCAGCTCGTCCTCCAGTCGTAGGAGCTTCTCGCGCTCGCCCTCCATCAGCTTGGCTACAGGAATGCCCGTCCAGCGCGAGACGATGGCGGCAATGTCTTCCTCCGTGACCATGGGTCGCACGAACCGCGCGCCCGCCATGCGCTCGGCCAGCTCGTTGACCTCCTGCTCGAGCCGCGGCAGCTCACCGTAGCGGAGCTGGGCCGCTTTGTTCAGGTCGTAGGCCCGCTCGGCCTGCTCGATCTGGGTGCGTACCTCGTCGAGACGCTGCTGGGCCGCCCGCAGCTTCTGCATAATCTCGCGCTCGGCCTCCCATTCGGCCTGCTGTTTCTTGATCTCGGCCTCGAGCTCGGCAATTTCTTTTTCCAGCTCGCCCAGCCTGAATTTGCTCTCGGCATCGGTCTCTTTCTTCAGGGCCTCGCGCTCGATCTCGAGCTGGAGCTTGCGCCGGTTGAGGGCGTCGATGCTCTCGGGGCTGCTCTCCAGGGCCATGCGCAGGCGGGCTGCGGCTTCATCGATCAGGTCGATGGCCTTATCGGGCAGTTTGCGGTCGGCGATGTAGCGGTGCGAGAGCTGGGCCGCCGCGATGAGCGCGGGGTCGGCAATGCGCACCCCGTGGTGCACCTCGTACTTCTCCTTAATGCCGCGCAGGATGCTTACGGTCTCCTCGAGGCTGGGCTCGTCAACAAACACCGGCTGGAAGCGGCGCTCTAAAGCCGGGTCTTTCTCAATTTCGCGGTACTCGTCCAGGGTGGTGGCCCCAATCAGGTGCAGCTCACCTCGAGCCAGGGCAGGCTTGAGCATGTTGCCCGCATCCACCGCGCCCTCGGCCTTGCCGGCTCCCACCACGGTATGAATCTCGTCAATGAAGAGAATAATCTGGCCTGCGCTCTGCACAGTCTCCTGGATGACCGCCTTGAGCCGCTCTTCAAACTCGCCGCGGTACTTGGCGCCCGCCAGCAGCGAGCCCATCTGCAGGCTCACGATGCGCTTGCCCTTCAGCCCCTCGGGCACGTCGCCCTTTACGATGCGCTGGGCTAGCCCTTCGACCACTGCGGTCTTACCCACCCCCGGCTCACCGATCAGCACGGGGTTGTTTTTGGTGCGGCGCAGCAAAATCTGGATGACCCGCCGGATCTCTTCATCCCGCCCAATTACGGGGTCGAGCTTGCCCTCCTCGGCCTGGCGGGTCAGGTCGAGGCCGTACTGTTCCAGGGCGTTGTAGGTACCTTCGGCATGTTCGCTGTTCACGGTTCTTCCTCCTCTAATCTCCTGTATAGCTTTCCGAATACCGTCGGCCTGCAAGCCGCCGTAGCCGGTCTCGGCCAGGGCCAGTAGCAGGGTATCCAGGGCCACAAAGCGATCCTTTAGTTCGTCGGCCAGCTTCTCGGCCCGCCCCAGGGCCGAAGCCAGGCGGGACGACAGGTACTGCCCTCCCTCGGCCCCCGACACCTTGGGCAAACGCCCCAGCTCGGTCTGGGCGGTCTGGTAAATGCTTTTGGGATCCTGTCCGGCTTTTTGCACAATCTGGGCCGGTAGACCTGCGGCATCCCGCAGCATCACTGCGACCAGGTGAGGCAGGTCAATCTGTGAATGGGACGACTCCCGCGCCAGCACCTGGCTTTGAGCAATGGCTCCACGGGCTTGTTCGGTAAAGCGCTCCAGGTTCATATCAAGATTATTATGAAACTTGAGTGTATTATTGTCAAGTCTAATGAGCCTTATGAGCTATTGGCCCTCAGGCATGCGCTGCGCCTCGGGCCTTCAGCTCGAGGCGGAGGTGTAGTTTCTCAAGGCAAAGCGCCAGAACACCCTGGAAAACAGCAGCAGCCCCAGGGCTATCAGAAAAGCCAGGCCCAGGCCGGACAGGTTCAGGCGGCCCAGGGCAGCTTCGGCCGGCACGGTGGTCAGGAAGGCCACCGGCACCACAAAAGTAAAGAAGAAGCGGTAGGCCGCCGGAAAAGCCTGCACCGGAAAGCGCCCGGCCTCGAGCAGCGCCCGCAGCACCTCGGTGGCGTTGGCCACCTTCACAAACCAGATGCTGTTGCTGGCAACCACGAACCACAGGCTGTACAGCATCACAAAGGCCAGCGCCAGCAGACCAAAGCCCAGCAGGTAGTCGGCCAGGCCCAGCCCCAGGCGGCTGCCGGCGTAGAACCAGATGAAAAGCCCAATCAACCCGTCGCTCAGGCCCCAGGGGGAAAGGGTGCGAAAAGAAAGCCAGAACTGGCTGTCCAGCGGCTTGAGCAGGACAAAGTCGAGGGTGCCCTTCTGTACCTGCTCCACCACCCGGTTCAGGTTGGGCGAGAGCAGGGTAAAGGCCAGGCCGTCCAGCATCAGGAAGGCCGCCAGCACCAAAAGGGCCTCCTCGAGGCGCCATCCTCCTGGCTGATAGCCCCCCTGGTAGAGCAGGGAAATCCCAAACAGGCTGCCCACAGCCCCTCCCAAGGATGAAAGGGCAGCGATTAAAAAGTTACCCCGGTACTCGAGCTCGGCAGCCAGGGCCGTTCCCCAGAAACGGCCCAGCACCCGCAGGTAGCGCATAAACCCAGTCTATCAGAGGCTTTGCAGGAAACCGCTCTCACTTTGCCGGTACGCGAGCCAGTAGCATTAAGCCCATGCAGCTAGGCTACTCGTTCTGTCCCAACGACACTTTTATCTTCTATGCCCTGTCCCACGGCAAGGTTGACCTCCCCTTCCCCATCCACGAGCTGCTGGAAGACGTGGAAACCCTGAACCGCTGGGCCTTGCAGGGGCGGCTTCCCCTGACCAAAATCAGCTACGCCGCGTATGGCCGCCTGCGCCAACAGTACGTCGCGCTTCGTTCGGGGGGTGCGCTGGGCCGGGGGGTGGGGCCCCTGCTGGTCGCCCGGCAGGCGCTGGGTGAACTGGCGGGCAAAAAAATTGCCATTCCGGGCCGCCACACCACCGCCTTCCTGCTGCTTTCCCTGCACACCCCAGGCTTTATACCGGTGGAGATGCGCTACGACCAGATTATGCCCGCGGTGGCCCAGGGTGAGGTGGATGCCGGGCTGATTATCCACGAGTCGCGCTTTACCTACCACCTGCACGGGCTGCAAAAGCTTTTGGATCTGGGTGAGTGGTGGGAAAACCTGACCGGCCTGCCCCTGCCGCTGGGGGCCATTCTGGCCCGGCGTGACCTGGGCAGCGAAACCATTCGGGCCATCGATCGGGCGGTGCGGCTGAGCCTCGAGTACGCCTACGCCCACCCCGAAGAAACGCTGGCCTACATCAAAAAGCACGCCCAGGAGCTGCAAGACGAGGTCATCTGGGCCCACATCCACACCTACGTGAACAGCTTTTCGCTGGACGTAGGGGCCGAGGGCGAGGCCGCAGTGGCCGAGCTGTTCAGGCGCGGCGAGGCCGCCGGGCTGCTGCCCGCCTCGAGCCTTCCCCTCTTCGCCTGAAGGCTGTGTGGCTGGGGTCAAGGGATGCTGCTTACAATTTGTATCCCTGGTCAGGAATCTCTCACACGTAGAACCGCTAAATTAACCATATGACCCCGGACTTCATTGCCACCCTGCCCCCGGAAGCCAGGGCCGAGGCCGAACAGGTATTCCGCAGCTTCACAGCTCGGCGGAATAGCTACGTGTGTTATCCAGAAGATGAAGCCAGAACCCTGTACTACGTGCTCGAGGGTTGGGTTCGCCTGTTCCAGCTTGGGCCTCAGGAAGAAGAAATCACCCTGACGGTGGTGGGGGCCGGTGACATATTTGGCGAGGGTGCTCTGTTACCGGACCAACGTTATGGGGTCTTTGCCGAGCCGCTGGTGGACTGTGAGCTGCTCTCGGCCTCGAGGGAAGACCTGCTGCGCCTCACCAGCCGCTTCCCCGAGGCCCAGGCCGCCTTTGTGCTGCTGCTTTCGCGCCGGCTGCGCAAGGCCGAGGAACGGCTGCGCGATCTGCGTTTCAAAGAAGTGCTCCCACGGCTGGCCAAAGCCCTGCTCACCGCCATGCGCAAGAGCAAAGAGGGGCTGGAAGTAACCCTGTCGCACCAGGATCTGGCCCACCTGGCCGGCTCCACCCGCGAGACCATCACCAAGGTGCTGGGCGAGCTGGCTATGGACGATACCATCGAGCTGGGCTACCGGCGCATTTTGATTCTCAAGCCCGACACACTGCGGCGCGTTGCCCTGTAATATGAACCCCGCCTGAATCGTTCCGTTAGGGACTGTTGGAGCTCCATCTTATTTCAGGCTGTTGCTACCCGCGCTTCAGGCGGGGCCCCAGAAAAAGAACAAATCAAAGACATTTCTTATATGTCGGGAAATAAGCCTGTATGTGCCAACCCGCTAGGCTGGGTTTGCCGCTGCCGGCTCTGGCCCGACCCGGCAAGGCCCGAAGGGGGCGCGCAGTAGAAAGTGTCCCCATAGTTGAAATGCAAACTTCCGCCCCACAACACCCGCAAGGAATTGCGCCAGGTACGTCGGTGCTGTGTTGGGCAATATCGCAAATCTACCCTGGCGCAACTAAATCCCCTGGTCGGCTTGCAGGAAAGCCGCGGCACCTTACGCTATAGCTGTCGATCAGGCGTTAGAATCCCTTAGTCATGGCCGACCCTTTACACCAGTTCCTGCCCTACGGCCTCGAAGACCTCCCTGCATTGCTGAGCACGCCCCGCGAAGCGCCGCGGGAGGCGCTCAGTGCTGGCCTGGTGGCTTATCTGCGGCGGCTCGGTGCGCCCCCTGCCAGCCTCGAGGCGGCCCAAAAGCTAGCCCAGCCCAACAGCCGGGCCATCGTGAGCGGGCAACAGGCCGGTCTTCTAACCGGACCCGCCTACACCTTCTATAAGGCCCACGCGGCCCTCAAACTGGCCCAGGCCCAAAGCCCCCAGCCGGTGGTTCCGGTGTTCTGGGTAGCCTCGCAAGACCACGATACCGACGAAATCCGCAGCATAGAGCTGCTGGACTTTGAAGAGCGCGTGCACCGCCTACAGCTCGAGCTGCCCCCGGGCCACCCCGCCGGGCGAATTCCCTTCGCGCCTTATTTTGCCCAGGTCTGCGGGCTGCTGCAGCGCTTTGGTGGGTATCCCGAGGTGCGAGAGCGCATCTGCAAGGCCATTGCGGGCCAGTGGAGCTACAGCGAGGTGTTTGCCCGGTTGCTGCTGGAATTCCTGGGCCCTGCCGGGCTGGTGGTCTTCGACCCCATGGCCCCCGAGCTAGCCCCCTTGTTTGTACCGGCCCTGAAGCAAGAAATTGCCGATCCCTTGGCTTCCTCCCAGGCCATCAACCGCACCGCCTTAGCCATGAAAAAAGCCGGCCTCGAGCCCGCCCTGGGCCGTGGAGAGGCCGCCACCAATCTGTTTTTGGAAGGCTCGGATGGGGTTCGCAGGCTGCTGCGCTTCCGCGCCGGGCATTTTGAAGACGGCCAGCGGCACTACAGCACTACCGACCTGCTGGCCCTGCTGGAGCAGGACCCCGCCCGCATCACCCCCGCGGCTGGGCTCAGGCCAGTGTTGCAAGACACCGTGCTACCCACCGCCGGTTTTGTGGTGGGGCCGGGTGAACTCAAGTATGTGGCCGAACTGGGCGGCGTGTATGAACTGCACGGGCTCAAGCCCCCAGCGGTGATTCGCCGGATGGGGGTAACGCTGCTCGAGCCGCCCATCGAACGAATCCTGCAAAAATACGGCCTCGAGGCCTGGGCCTTCCAGGCCGACCCCGAAGGAACCTTCAAAGCCGCCCTGGCCCAGCAAGAGGCCAGGGTGCAGGCCATCCGCGCCCACCTGGCCCGCATCAATGCCGAGCTCGAGCAAATTCAAAGCCTGCTAACTGACCCCACCCTAAACCGCCCCCGCCACCGGGCCCAGGTACGCATCCAGCACGAGCTGGAACGCCTCGAGCGCAAAATCCTGGACAGCGCCCTGCGGCAGGAAAACACCACCGGGGCCCAGTTCGCCCGATTGCAGCGCCACCTGGCCCCCGCCGGCCCCCAGGAGCGGGTCTACCCTTTTCTGATGTACCTGCTCAAGCACGGCGAAATCGTGCTCGAGCGGCTCGCTGGGCTTCCTGCTACCGGCAACCACACCCTTAGCCTGATCTAATACCGGATTCAAAAAGATAATCTTCAAACAAAAAGCGCTAAGAGGCTATCTTTTTGAATCCTAGAGCACTCCCTTCGGTCGGGTTAGTTCGTCACCGTTCGGTGACGAACTAACCGAATCTGGTATAAGTGGGCCGCTTGATGCTGGAGAGGGCCTCCAGTAAATCTGCCTCCCCAAAAGGCTTGGGAATATGGGCCACTCTGGCATTCCTGACCCAAAAACCCCTGGGGGGCTCCTGGGCGATGAGCCAGATGGGAATAAAACGCCCGCCGGGGGTAGCCCGCAAATGCCGTACTTTGCCCGTCAGGTCGGCACCCTCTAGCAAAGCCCCCTGTACCTGGTTGTGCTCGAGGATGCGTCTAGCGCTGTCCAGATCAGGGGGCAGCATCACCCGGTAGCGGTGGCGTTCGAGGGTCACCAGCAAGAGCCGCCGAACCAGGTTGGAATCGGCCAGGACAAGCAGCAGGGGGTCTTGTGGGCGCACCTCGGCCTCGCTCAGAATCCCCCGGCTTTTTAGCTCGTACAGTAGATGATAGACCTGCTCTTCGGGCAGGTCGCAGGCCAGCGCCACCGAACGGGCCCGCCGGATCCCGTCTATGACACCCAGCACCGTCCAGGCATCGGGGGACAGGGGGTGGCGGGTGGGGTCGCCGGCCAGCCGCAGCACAGTCTCGGGTTCTACCCTGCCCCGCCTCCACTCGTCGAGGCGGCGCAGGGCCTCAATCAGCATTGCGCTGGTATCGGTAGCCCCTGGCAACAGCACCTGCGAAACATCGGCCGGTGGGGGTTCGGCTACCAGTTCGCCCTCCTGCTGGGCCAGAAGGGTGGCCAGGGCCTCGAGGATTTGCGCGCGCAACACCTCGCTTAATTCGTCGTCGGTGACCAATTGCTGTTGCAGCGCCAGAAGGCCCAGGGGGGTTCCGGGGTTCTCCTGCTGCTGGTACTTGACCAGCGCCTGAACCTGCTCGAGGGTCAGGTAGTCGAAGCGCACCAGATACTCCCCCAGGTGGGGGCCGGGCTGGGTCTGGATGTAGGCGATTTTGCCCTCGCGGACATGAATCCGGCCCGAGAGCTTGGGGCAGCTAACGCTGATAACCGCATTTTTACGGCTCCCCTCGAGGGTTCGCAGCAGGTCTCCCAGTTCAATTTCACCCAGTCTGGCCCGAATCATATAAACTCCATCCAAAGCCCCTCTTTAGGGTTCAGCCAAAGCCCGCTCTAGACAACTTTGGCTGGGAGCCCCCTAAGCAAATCTTGTTACGCTCCCGTTTCCCCAACCCACTTCTTTGTGGACATCTCCCCTACTCCAGCAGACGGCTCTGCTCGGGTAGGGGGTAGCCGAAGTGGGCGTAGGCCCGCTCGGTGGCCTGGCGGCCCCGGGGGGTGCGCTTCAAGAGGCCCAGTTGAATCAGGAAAGGCTCGTGCACCTCTTCCAGGGTCTCGGGGTCTTCGGAGAGGGCGGTGGCCAGGGTCTCGAGGCCCACCGGCCCCCCGGCAAAGCGTTCGATGACGGTCTGCATAATCAGGCGGTCGCGGGCATCCAGCCCCAAAGCGTCCAGGCCCAGGGCATCCAGGGCTTGCCGGGTGCGCTCGAGGCTGACCACCGGCTCGCCGGCCACCTCGGCAAAGTCGCGCACCCGCCGGAAAAGCCGCTTGGCGATGCGCATGGTGCCCCGGCTGCGGTGCCCAATTTCCAAAGCCGCCTCGGGCTCGATGGGCAGGCCCAATAGCTGGGCATCGCGCTCTACCCCCTGGGCCAGCTCGGCCTCGCTGTAAAACTCCAGGTGCTCGATAATCCCAAAGCGGCTACGCAAAGGCCCGGATATGAGCCCTGGACGGGTGGTGGCCCCGATCAGGGTAAAGCGCGGCAGATCCAGCCGCAGGGTACGGGCGGCGGGGCCACTGCCGATCACGATGTCAATCTTGAAGTCTTCCAGTGCGGGGTACAGGTGCTCCTCGGCGGCCTTGGACAGGCGGTGTATCTCGTCTATGAAGAGGATATCGCCCTCCTCGAGGCTGTTGGTCAGGATGGCCGCCAAGTCGCCCGGCTTCTCGATGGCCGGGCCGCTGGTCACGCGGATGTTCACCCCCAACTCGTAGGCCACCACGTGGGCCAGGGTGGTCTTGCCCAGGCCGGGCGGCCCAAACAAGAGCAGATGGTCGAGCGCCTCCCCCCGGTTTTTGGCAGCCTCGAGGTAAACCCGCAGCTTCTTTTTGAGTTTGGCCTGGCCCACGTAGTCTTCCAGGCTACGGGGTCGCAGGGTTAGATCGGACTCCACGCCTTTCATCATAGCAAGCGGAAGGGCTCTATTCTGTTTTTGACATAGAAAATGATGGGTGGGATGGCTCCTTATCGCCTTTCTGTTCAGCAAGGTAGGACTGAACCCCGCCTTGCTGCTGGGCCTCCTCGAGCAGCGCATCCAGTGCGCCTTCCCGCCACAGTGCGCCCAGGGCCTGCACGGCTTCTGGGTCAAGTGCCTCATGCAGAAGGCGCGGGTAGACTTCGGAAGGCTTTAGGGCGGGGCGGTAGGGCCGGTGGCTGGTAAGGGCATCCCAGATATCGGCCACCGCCAAGATGCGGGCCTCCGGCGGTATGGCCTCGCCGCGAAGCCCATCAGGGTAACCACAGCCATCCAGCCGCTCGTGGTGATGCCGAATGCCCGCTAGATGGGCCTTAAGCGCACGGGACTGACGGACAATCTCGTACCCAATGAGCGGATGGCTTTCAATCATCTGACGCTCCTGGGCGCTGAGCCTGTCGGTTTTCTTGAGAATGGCTTCGGGAACACCAATTTTGCCAATGTCGTGCAGCAGCCCGGTGATGTAGAGCTGGTAGGCTCTTTGTGCATCCCAGCCCAGCTTCAGGGCAATGCGCTGAGCATAAGCCCCAACCCGCTGCGAGTGACCGCGGGTGTAGGGATCCCGGGCGTCTATGGCAGCGGCCAGGGTTTGTACGGTGTCGCGGTACAGCTCGAGGTTGCGCTGGCGCTCGGCTTCAAGGGCCTGGGCCAGGTTGTTGAAACCCAGAGCAAGGTCAGCCAGCTCGTCCCAGGCCACCGCACTCACTCGCACCGACCCTTTTCCGTGCTGGATAGCCTGCATTCCCTCGAGCACCGCCTGCAAGGGCCGGGCCACTTCACGGGACAAAAGAATTCCGCCGGCCACCATCAGCAGCAGACCGGAAAACAATCCCCAAGCCACCAGTCCAGGAAGATTCGTGGATTCAAGCCTAAAGTAAACCAGCGAACCCACCTGCAGCAGCGGTAGCAGCCCCAAGGCCAGCAGCACGCCCAGCACCTTTAAGACAAAAGGAATCCGCAGGCGGGGGTATACCACCACTTCGTCGCCAAAGCGCTCACGTAGATAGGCCAGCAAGCGCGGAGACTGGCTCGCACCAACCAGATACTCGATAATGGCATGCAGGGCAGCGTTGATGGGATACCACGGCAGCAAATACAGCATGTCCAGTGGCCCGGTGGGAAAGCCGCCAAAGCGGTGCGCCACATCGATAGCCAGCAAAAAACCGCCCATAGTGCTTAGCAGGTGAGGCCCCATAACCCGTGCCACCGAGAGCAGCGGCCAGTGCACAAGGTTGCGGTAGGCTTGCCGGGCCTCCTGGAGGTCTTTAGCCTGGCCGAGGAAGACCTTTTGCGCCTTACTAAGTTGCCGACGTGCCCACCACAGGTCCAGCAGCGCAACCGCCGGAGCTACCAGCAAACCGATGGCAAGGGCGTACCCCCAGGCCCAGGGCGCCCAGCCAAAGTACAGCCCGTGAACCATCAAAGCATTAAGCAAAACCGCCAGAGAGCCAAAAAAGTAGGCCCAGACCGAGCGGCGCAAGAACTGGCTAAATAGGCGCTTAGAGACTGTCTTAAAACTTTCCCAGACGATATAATCGAGCATGAATAGTCGAGCAAGCTGCTACCCAAGCGATATTTCGGACAATGAGTGGGCGATACTCGAACCGCTAATGCCCGAGCCCTCCTGCTTCACCCATAGACCAAGGGAACATAGCTGGCGAGAAATCCTCAACGGTATCTTCTACATCACTCGCTCTGGATGCTCCTGGCGCATGATGCCTAGCGATTTGCCACACTGGAAGACGGTCTATCACTACTTCAGGCTGTGGAAAAAGAGCGGATTCATCGAGCGACTCCATACCACCCTGCGGGAGAAGACC
>NZ_JHVI01000036.1:2500-21992 GCF_000620065.1 Meiothermus cerbereus DSM 11376
CATGCTTCAATAGGCACACCAAAAGACCGCTACTCGCGTAGATAGTCCCTTGATTGCTTGTGAGCACACGGTTTCAGGTTCTATTTCACTCCCCTCCCGGGGTTCTTTTCACCTTTCCCTCACGGTACTGGTACGCTATCGGTCACCTAGAGTATTTAGCCTTACGCGGTGGGCCGCGCAGATTCACCCATAGCTCCACGAACCACAGGCTACTCGGGTACTGGCTACTAGCTTCCATCTTTCGTCTACAGGACTTTCACCTTCTATGGTGGGCTTTCCCAAAACCCTTCGACTAGACTTCCGCTTCGATATCGCCAGCCCCACAACCCCACTGAGCACGCTCAGCAGTTTAGGCTACTCCCCTTTCGCTCGCCGCTACTCAGGGAATCGAACTCTCTTTCTTCTCCTCTGGGTACTTAGATGTTTCAGTTCCCCAGGTTCCCCCTCACTCGCGTGAGTGACCTGTGTTCCCACAGGCCGGGTTCCCCCATTCGGATATCCCGGTATCAAAGCTTACTACCAGCTCCACCGGGCTTTTCGCAGGTAATCACGTCCTTCATCGGCTTAGGTGCCAGGGCATCCACCGTGTGCCCGTTCTATCTTGACCTTTATTCCTTCCTCAGAGTTGCCCCTGAAGATATTAGGTCTATTCGTAACTACCCTGAACTTTTTCCCTCATCACTCGCGTGATGAAAAAAGCGCTCAGGATAGATGTCCTTCGCTTCCTTACTACCCCTTTTTCATGATCCTCGCGCCTGACTTCGTATCAGCAGCGCAACGAGAAGATTACCGAATACCCCAAAATCTGTCAACACCCCCTAACAAAAAAGCTGTGCAGGAGGCATATAGCCTTCTGCACAGCAACGAGAAAAGTGCCGTTAATTGCCTAGCGCGGCTTTGAGTTGTGGCATTTGCTTTAGCACCAGATAGCGAATTACGCCTGTGCCGCCAGTGCCGCGCAGCATGAGCATCAGCGATGCCTTTTCGCTGATGCGGTTGATGATGAGGGTTTTACCAGGGTACTCGAGGCTCAGGCTTTGAACGGAGGAGAGGTGGTACTTTTCACCCATTACGCTACTGATGGACAAAAGCGTGTGTATGTAGGTTGCAAGCAACTCGGGCTCGTCCAGGGTCTGACCCAGCCAGGCCAGTAACTGACCGGCGTTGTCTACTACGAAAACGCTTTCGATTTCGGGCTTGTCCAGGAAGGGCCGCAGCTCCTCCAGCAGGGCTTGGCGGGCAGGCGGGGTTGGTTGGGCCTCGAGCGTCTCAGGAACGGCTTGCTGGGGCGATGAATAGGTGGCCTGGCTGGTGGGAGGGGTGGTTGGGGGTTGCGGGATTGATTCCTTGGTACTGGAGGGGGTTGCTATTGGGGCGTAGCTGGGTGTTGATATAGCCTCTCCTACAGCCTGGAGCGACTGCCTGGCGGCGTTGAGCGCCCGTTCGATTTTTGGGAAGAGGTCGTCGGGTGTAAAGGGCTTGGAAACCACATCGAAGGCCCCTGCCTGCTGGGCCTGACTTACCACACCTTCGTTGATGATGCCGGAGATTAGAATTACCGGGACGCTTTTGGTAGAGGCTTGCATTTTAATCGCCTGACATAGCTCAAAGCCACTCATGCCGGGCATCACCACATCGGCAATAACCAGGTGGGGGGTGTTTTGCCTGACCGCCTCCAGGCCCTGCTCGGCGGTTTCGCTGGTTGTGACAACCAGACCACGGGACGACAACAGTTTCTCCAACACCTTGCGTACGCTGGTGCTGTCATCAACGACGAGTACTTTGGCTCCTTGCATAACTCCCCTAATGGTAGTGCCAGCACGGGCTCTACCCGGTGATGCGTAACCATGACGGAGGCTATTCATGGCTCAAAAGGTATCTGCCCTACGCTACGCCGGGTGCTTGAAGCTTTATCGCACTCTTCACAGACCAAGCCTCCCATCCGGGAGGCAACTGTGCTGTGCAGGACAGAGCAATCGAGTTTTGAGCAGCTCTAATATTTGTGAAGACGCGCTAGTTGATGCGCTGCTGGCGATGATCCATTTCGACAGCCAGGGAAAGCAGCAGCTGGTCGGTGCTTTTGCGGATGGTAACCGGTTCCAAAAAGAAATCAGCTTCGGTTAGAGGCTCGAAGTGAAAATGGCCCGTGGGCTGGTTTTCGACCTGAAGCAGCAGATGCAGCACGGCGTCTTCGCCACTTTTACCGGCATACTCGGCGTGGATGAGCTGCCCTTTGCTGAACAACCAGCTGGCGCTATCACCCTGGACTTCGACCCGAAGCCGCCCGGTTTTGGCCGATTTGGCTAGCCATTGTGCCAGTTCGAACAGACTCATGTCGCCTAGCTGCCCCTGGATGCCGTATTGCGCCACGGGATTGGCGGGCTCGGTGATGTAGGTTTTGCGGGTGAGCTCGAGGATCAGTTTGTACGCACTGCGAACCACCTCAGCTGCCGGGGTGTCTGGGGGCAGAACCAGGTCGAGGTCGCCGACCTTGGCTGGGGTGAGGCCGTCCAGTAAGACAAAAGGAACCAGCGCAAGCTGTGGGTCGGCGCGTACCATCTCAAAGAACTCCGCACCCGTTAGATCGCTAAGTGAAGCGGTGCTAACGATGACGTCGGGGCGGTGACGTTCTAAAAGGGTCATGGCGTAGAGAGCGCTATCCTCGACCTGGACATCAAACCCCGACAGCGCAAAGCTGTCTTTGAGCGCAACGCCACGCTTGGGTTGGCCGGTCAGGATCAGGGCTTTCATGGAACAATCTCCTTTTTCAAGCGGGCCTCACGGTAAAGCGGTGAATTTTGCGGGAGTCGGTCGGAGTGCATACGCCTAGATCCCCCGCAAGAACCGCTCTAATTCTACCTCGTCGGCGGGCTTGGTCAGGTAGGCATTTGCACCAAGCTGGGTGGCCAGGTCGCGGTGTTTGGCTGAAGCGCGCGTGGTCAGCACGGCGATGGGCAGATGGGCGAGGTGGGGACGCCGCCGCACCTCCTCTAAAAGTTCAAAGCCAGACATACGGGGCATCTCGAGGTCGGTCACCACCGCCTGGAAGGATTGTTGCTGTAAAAGCTCGAGGGCCTCCTGCCCGTCTGCCGCCGTAACCACCTGGTGGCCGGCTTTGCGCAGCATCTGAGCCACCACCTTACGTACCGAGAGCGAGTCGTCTACCAGCAGCACCGGGAGGCGCTGGGTAGGGAGGTTTTCGATGCGGGCCTGGATGGGCATGGAGGTGTTGAGGCCCAGAAGACCGCTGGGGCTCAGCACCAGAATGACCTCGCCAGTGGCCGAAACGCTTGCGCCGATAAGGTGGGGTAGCTCGGAAAGGGGAGCCCTGAGGGGTTTAACCAGGGCTTGTTGCAAACCGATAAAGCGCTCGACCGCTAGGGCCACCAGTGCCCCACCGCGCCCTTCTACCACAGCCAGCGCATATTCTTCTTGTTCTATGGGTGGCAAGCCCAGAAGTGCGCTGAGGAGCTTAACCGGGACGGAGCTGCCCTCGTAGGCCACTTCTTGCCGACCTGCAGGCGCTGTAAGCAAGGTAACCAGGCTTTCGCGGGGAAGGCCGATTACCTGCCCACCAGCTTGCAGCAACAGGATGTCTGAGACCACCAGGTTCTGGGGAACCCGCAAGCGGAAGGTGGTACCCAGGCCACTGCGGGTTTCAACGCTCAGGTCACCGCGCAGGCGGCGAACGGTGGCCGCAACGACATCGAGGCCCACCCCACGCCCGGCCACATCGGAAACCACCAAAGCAGTGGAAAGACCGGGGAGGAAGATGAGCTCCATGGCCTCTTCCGGGCGCATGGCCTCCACCTGGGCCTGCGTGCGCAAACCCTTTTCGACCGCCTTTTGCTTGACGGCCTCGAGGTTGATGCCACGCCCGTCGTCGCTAATCTCCAATACCAGGGTGCTGCGTTGCTGCTGGGTGCGGATGGTCAGGGTGCCCTGCGGGGTTTTGCCTGCGGCCAGGCGCTCGGTCGGGCTTTCGATGCCGTGAATTACAGCGTTGTTGACCAGGTGGAGCAGGGCTTCGGAAAGGCCATCCAGCAGCACCGAGTCAATTTCGACCTGTTCTCCCTGGAACTGAAGTTGCACCTGCTTTTCGCCAGCGATCTGCTGTACCTGGCGGGTGAGTCGGGTGTAAAACCGGCCTATTGGAATCAGGCGGGCCCGGCCTACTTCGTTGCGCAGGTCTTGCGAAAGCTTAGCGAAGAGTTCGGTTTCCTGGCGGAAGGCCTTGATCTGTTCGCTAAGGGTGTGGCGCACTTCGGCCAGGTCGCTGGTCATTTCCTGGATGGAGCGGGCCAGGATGTTGAGGTCGTCGTAGCGGTCGAACTCGAGCTCGGTAAAAAGCTCCTGTACGGTTTTGCCCAGGGTGCTCTGGGCAGGGGGGTTCTGGGCCTCCTGTGCAAGGGAGAGGCGCGGGTTGAGGTAACGGGCTTCGAAGTCGGAGGTGGTGCGTAAGAGCCGCTGACGGGCCGCTTCCAGCAGCTCTTCCATCTCCTCGAAACGCTGGGCCAGCAGCTCCAGGCGCGAGCGGGCTACCAGGGTTTCGCCGGCCAGGTTGAGCAGGGCATCGAGGCGCTCGAGGCTGACCCGCACCGAAGCGGTGCTGCTGGAGCGGGTGGGCTGCACGGAAGGCCTGGGAGGTGCGGGGGCAGGCGCCTGGGGGCTCAGCGGGGCTTCCTGGCCCAGCAGGTGGGCCAGCCGGCCCTGTAGCTCAAAGAGCTGGCTGCCGAGGGTCTGGGCGGCTGGTGGGTCTTTACCTTCGGCCACCACAATCATTTTGCCCAGCACCTGCGCGCCTTCCAGGATGAGGTGTGCGATCTGGTCGTTCCAGGATTTGTGGCCTTCGCGCACCGCTACCATGAGGTCCTCGAGCTGATGGGCCAGGGCCCCGATGGGTTTGCAACCTACCGAGTAGGCCGCCCCCTTCACGGTATGCATGGCCCTGAACAAAGCCCGCAGGTGCTCGCCGTTCTGGCTGTCAAGCTGCAGCTGGGCCAGTGCACTGGCCACATGGTCGAGGTTCTCGAGGGTTTCTGGGGCGAAAAACTCCCAGAACTCGCTGTTTTGTTGATAAAAGCTCTGCAGCTCTTCCACCACCCCCACCTGGGTCTGGTCGGGCGGGGGGATTGTTTCTTGGGTGGGCTCGAGGTTATTGCTGGCGAAGGCTTCGGGGTTCAGGGCGGTGAGCTCTTGGATCAGGGCCGCAGCCCCTAAACGTCCGAGCTCGAGGCCCACCCGGCCCTCCTGGCCGTGGATGGCAATGTTTTCCAGCGCGGTGACCAGCACTGCTGTTAACTGGCCCATAAACTCGATGACCCTGGCCTGCTGGGGCTCGGTATAGCGGGGTGCGGCTTCCAGGATGCGCTCGGCTAAAGCGCCCAGGTTGGAGATTTGCGGAAAGCCGTACAATCCCGCCGAGCCTTTGAGGCGATGGGCCATGACCACCAGGGGTTCGTGGCGCTTTATGGCCAGAAACTCGGCAGCCTGCTCGAAGACCGCCACGGTCTCCCAGGCCTCCTCGAGGAAGCTTTGTAGCAGATCGGGCGTGGTTGCAGCAGTCATGGCCTCTCCTAGTCGGGCAGGCGGAAGCGACCCAGGTTTTTGGAGAGCTCCTGGGCCAGCACCCGCAGGGCCTCGGCAGACTGGCGGCCTGCCTGGCTTTGCGCTCCAGTCTTTTGTGCGGTCTGGGTGATTTTTTGAACGGCCTGATCGACCCGTTCCACCACCGACACCTGACTTTGGGCCAGACTGGAAATTTCCTGGGCCAGGCCCGCGGATTGTTCGGCCAGTTTGGCGATTTCCTCGAGGCGGCTACCGGCGCTGTTGGCCGTGCTGTAGCCGGTCTCCACCTCGCGTACCCCTTCTCGAACCAGCTCGACCACCCGGCCAATGTCGTTTTGCACCTGTTGCACCAGATTGTTCACCCGGCTGGTCTCACGGGCCGACTCCTCGGCCAGTTTACGGATTTCATCGGCCACAATGGCAAAACGACGGCCTGCAGCCCCTGCTCCAGCGGCCTCGAAGGAGGCGTTGAGGGCCAGAAGGTTGGTTTGCGAGGCGAAGTCCTCGAGCACCCTGGTAATGTTTTCGATCTCGGCAGAACGCTGGGCCAGCGCAGTAATGTTCTCGGCGATGGCCTGCATCTCCCTGCGGATGTCGCTCATGCCCGAGAGGGTCTGGGTTACGGCCTGACGGCCGAGTTGGGCCGACTCGAGAGTCTGGCGTGCGGCCTCGGCGGTGATACCTGCGCTTTGGGCCATCTGACGGATATTGCTGGCTACCATGCGGGTCTGGTTCTGTACCTGACTTACTTCCTGGGCTTGCGAGAGGGCTCCGGCAGCGATGGAGGTGGTGAGCTGATCCATTTGTGTGGCGCTCTCATTCACCGACTCGGCGGCCTGTTTTACTTCCTTGAGCAGATGGGCAATTTCCTCAATGGTCAGGTTCACCGCGTCTACCACGTTGCCCAGCACGTCGTTGGTGACCTGGCCTCGTTTGGTAAGGTCGCCCTGAGCGATCTCGGTAGCGACCGCCATGAAGTGCCGCACATTTTCCTGGAGCTGCAAGCTCCGCTGGCGTTCGGCCTCTTGCTGCTCGAGCAGGGAGCGCAAGGTCAGGATGGACTGGTTCAGGGTCTTGCTGACCAGGCCCAGCTCGTCGTTGGAGCGAAGGTGGGCCAGGGTGGAAAGATCGCCCTGCCCAAGGTTTTGCGCCACCCGGGTCAGCTCCCGCACCGGCGCCAGAATGGAGTTTGCGACCCCAACAATCAGCCAAAGCGATAGCACCAGCGTCGCAATCACAATAAACAGGCTGAGTAGCTGCTGATTGACCAGCTGCCCCAGGCGTCCATCGAGCAGCTCGTTAAGCTGGGCCAGGGCTGCGCTCTGTACGGCGAAGTAGGCCTCAATGGGGCGGCTTAGCTGGTCAAGGTACAGGCTGGGCTCGAGGGCATAGCCTTTGCTCAGCACTTCCCGACGTGTCAGCTCAAGCGCTGATTCAGTAATGGCTCTGGCTGAGTTTACCTGCTCACTCAGGCTGTCGCCTAGCTGAGGGTTGGTGGTCAGGGCGTTTTTTACCGATTGCTCGAGTAAGGCGGTTAGCGAAGGCACCTCTCCAAAGCCGGTATTGCGATTGACCAGCGATGCCAGAAGCCCGTTTAGCCGCTTTTCTTGCTCTGGGGTAAGCTGTTTGGTCTGCAAAACCGTGGCGCCGATGCCCTGTACCTGGCTCAGGGTTTCCATAACCGGCGGAATGCGATAGACCACCGAATCTACCAGCCAGTAGCTCTGTGCGGTTGGATCCAGCGTCAGCTTGGAGCCGATGGCAATTTGCTCGTAAATCCCCAGTAGCTGCTGGATGAGCCGGGTGTGCTCCTGGAAGCTTTGCATGGGGCTAATACGCACGGCCAGCAGGGTATCCCAGTCGGTTTTGAGGGCTGCCAGCTTCTCCCCAATGCCAAAGGGGTCGCCTGCAGACCGGTTGATCTGCTCGAGCAGCAGCAGGTTGCGGCTGACCTCCTCAGCCTTCTGGGTGCGCGGAACAACAAGCTCCTGATTGCCGGAGAGGATAACCGCGCTTATGTTGCGGTGTTCGGCCATGGCCTTGAGCAGGTCTCCGCTGTTTTGCAGGAAGAGCACCCCTTGTTTTTCGGCCCGCACAAAGTTGACATCGTTGCGCTGCTCACCAACCAGCACAAGCAACAAATAGAAAATCGGAAACAATAAAGGAACAACCAGCAGCGCCAGCTTGTAGGGAACGCGGAGGCTCCCGAAGAATCCGGTATAGGGGGCCTCGAGGGTTTCGGCATCTACCCGCACCTTTCGGCTTTGGGCGCCCAGGAGCCCTACCTGCTTGACTTCTACTTCGCGATAGTCGCGTTGCAATGCCATAGTTTCCCTTTACGCGGGCAGCCGGAAGCGGGTCAGGCTGCGGCTGAGTTGCTGGGCCAGGGCTTGCAGCTCTTCAGCAGTCTGGCGGCCTTTGCGGCTTTCCTGGTCGGTTTGCAGGGCGGTGTTGTAGATCTCCTGCACCACGCCGGCCACCTCTTCCACCCGGCTTACCTGTTCTTGAGCTAGCTGTGCAGTGTAGCGGGCAGCCTCAGCGGATTGCTGGGCCAAAGCTGCGATCTGCTCGAGCTTGCTCCCGGCTTCGGTTGCGATGCGGTAGCCCTGCTCCACCTCGCGGGTACCACCCTCTACCGAGATCACCACACCTTGAATCTCGGTCTGGATGCCCTTGACCAGCAGGTTCACCCGCTGGGCAGCGCGGGCCGAGTCCTCGGCCAGCTTGCGTACCTGGTCGGCCACCACCGCAAAGCGGGCACCGGCCTCACCGGCACCGGCGGCCTCAATGGCGGCGTTCAGGGCCAGCAGGTTGGTCTGTTTGGCGATGCGCGAGATGGTGTCCACCACCTCGGAAATCTCCAGCGAGCGGTCGGAGAGGCCTTTGATGCTCTTGGAGATGCTCTGTACCTCACGCCGGATGTTCTGCATACCGCTAAGGGTGTTTTGTACCGCGCCCTGGCCCTCCAGCGCGGCCTCCTTGGCCTGCATCACCAGCTCGGAGCCCTGCACGATTTGCTCGGCCATGCTACGAATGGAATCGGTGGTGTCGAATGCTTCGATGCGGGCCCGGGCCGAAAGCTCCGCCTGCGATTCGGCCTTTTCTTGCACGCTTGCAGAGCTCAGGGCCATCTCGGTAGCACCCCGGTTGACCATCTCGGCAGCGGTTTGTACTTGCTTGAGCAGATAGGCAATTTCTTCGATGGTCAGGTTTACCGCGTCTACCACGTTGCCCAGTACGTCCTCGGTTACGCGCCCACGCTTGGTCAGATCGCCCTGGGCAATATCCATGGCTACGTTCAGAAAGGCCCCGATGTTTTCTTGTAAAAGCTGGCTTTGGCGAAGCTGTTCGGCGTCGGCTTCGGCCTTGGCTTTGAGCTGCACGGCAGTTTCGTTGAAGGTGCGGGCCAGCGAGCCAAGCTCGTCGGAGGATAGCACCGGTACCTGTACCCCCAGGTCGCCTTTGCGCAAACGCAAGGAGGCATTAAAGAGCTGCCCCACCGGGCCGGTAATTGAGCGAGCCACGGCTCCCACGATGCCCAAAGCCAGCGCCAAAGCCAAAGCGATGCTTACGAACAACAAAGCCTGCTGTTGCTGGGCTGCCTGCACTCGGCTCAGGGTGGATTTGGTCAGTAGCTGCAAGGACTGCTGTCCAAGCTGGGCAATGCTCGAATCGATATCGACAAAAGTGCTGCTGTACTCACCTGGACGAAGGGTGGTGCGGGTGGTGGCAAGAATTGAGTTGGTTACCAGGGTATCGGCAAAGTCCACATCTCCAGCGAGCTTTTCCATTTCAAGCGCGATGCTTTCCAGATCACGTGATTGTTCCAATTTGCTCTGCGCGATGTTCAGCAAAATGGTCTCGGTTTGCTCAGATGAGCGCTTGAGCAGGTTTATTATTTGTTCCCGCTCATAGATGAGCGCCGACCCTCGAGCCAGCACCACCATGCCCAGGAAGCGCAGTTCGGCCAGGGTTTCGCGCAAGGCCGGCAGGTGACGCAGCGCGGTTTCGGTAAGCAGGAATGCTTCCGCGCTTGTGTTCAGCAGCAAGCCTGAGGACAGGCTCAGCTTCTCAAGGGTCTGGTTGAGCCGATTGATCAGCTGCTTGTGCATCTCAAAAATGGAGTTGGTGCCAGCGGCCAGGCTTTGGTTCTTAATCTGCTCCCAGGTTTGGCTGAGCTCGGTGAGCGATGTGGCAAGACCAAAGCGATCTTTCATGCCTTCATTGAGTTGAATAAGCTGATTGAGGGCGGTATCCACATCGCTGGCTTCCTTGGCCAGATCGGGCTTTACACCCAAGACTCTGCTATCTATGCTAAAACGCCGGTGCTCACTCACCTGCTGGATGGTGTCATAAAGCGCCTGGGCAAACTGGTATCCAAGCAGCTGATTGTAAGAACGCTGGCTTTGCCGTTGCTCAATGAAAAAGACGATGCCTACGGGCACAATGCCTGCCACCGAGAATGCAAGCACGATCAAAAGGAGCTTTTGCCAGATCTTTAGCGATCCCAGCAGCCCACCCGTGGGCAGGAGCTGTGTGGGCATGGCTGGAGTAGGGTGACGGGAGGGGCGAACGGCGGTTTTGGGGCTGCGACGGATCATGCTTCGGCCTCCTGAGCAACCTCGGTGGAGGCCTCGAGCAGAGAGGTAAGGAACAACGGCAGCCCCAGTATGGCCACTGCAAACAACAAGAAAACGTTGAGCGAAAGCAGACCGCCGCTTGCGACCATGCTGTGAATTTGCTCACTGCCGGTGCTGGTGAAACGGGCTGCGAGCATGGCGGTGTAGTGCATAAAGGGAATGGCCGACCCAGTGATGACCGCCGTGACCAGATGGCGGAAAGGAACTCGGCTAAAAGCCGGGCTGATTAGCGTCCAGATACCGAAAGTGCCCAGCGCCACGGCTACCAGAACCGAGGCCACAACCAGAAGGGGGTCGAAGGATAGCTGGGCATTGAGGCGCATGGCAAACATGCCCACGTAGTGCATGGTTCCGATGCCTGCACCCAGAAAAAAGCCAGAGGTCAGTATTTCTTTGAAGCCAACCTTCGGCTGGCTGACTACCTGAAAGGCTGCTGCGGCCCCCACGATTGCAAATAGCACCGAGATCAGGGTCAGGAGGGGGTCGTAAGCGACCAACATGTTGAGCTGTAGGGCGGTCATGGCAGTGAAGTGCATGGCCCAGACCCCCAGCCCAAAGGTAACGGCTCCCAACCACAACCAGTTCTTATTGACGCTGGTTTGCCTTAGGCGGTTGATGATGGCCAGTGCAGCATAGGCTGCGAAGATGGCTATCAGGAACGAGGCCATTACCAGCAGGGGATCGTGGCTCATAGGAAGGTGGGTTTGCTCCATAGGGACTCCTTTTTAAGGTTGTGCAGTTGATGGGCTTAGCGGGTTCAGGCTTGCGGGCTGACCTGAATTGGTGCAACCGAAGCGCGGGTAGCTATCGCGATGCGGGTGGTGAGGTGCTCGAGCAGGCCGCTTGGATTCAGGACACGGATGCTTTGCTCGCCATCTTTCACAAAAGCGCTGAACAGGGGCTCCTGGCTGGGGGATACCCAGGCGGCGCTCAGGTCGGTGCGAAGCCCGGCCACCTCGTCAACCATAAAGGCCATGGGTTGTCCTTCGACCTCGAGCAAAGCAGCAATGCCAGAGCCGGCGGGCGGAATCTGTAGTACCTGGCTCAGGTCGAATACCGGCACGATCTGGCCCTGGTTGCTCAGGAGTCCCAGCAGAGGTGGAGGGGCCAACGGAACGGGGGTGGGCTGCGTCACTTCCAGCACTTCTTTTAAGGCTTTTGGCTCTATTCCCAAAAAAATGTTGCCGAGCCGTAGAACCCAGATTTTGCCGATGCTGATGTGGTTCATAACCGAGCCATATCCTCCTGGTTGCAGATAGCCCGACGCGCTAGCACCGCCTGGCTGCCTAGAGGATTTCCTGAACCGCTTTGCGCAGGGCCTCGGGGGTATAGGGCTTGGTCAGGTAGCCATTGGCACCCTGGCGCTTACCCCACTCGATATCGGTCGGGGCGCTCTTGGAGCTGATGACCAGCACCGGAATGTGCTTGGTAGACTCGTTGCGCCGCAGGGAGCGAAGAACCTCGTAGCCGTTGCGCCCAGGCATGACCACATCGAGCAGAACCGCATCGGGTTTTTCGGCTTCGATGCGCTGCTCGACATCCTCACTCCCCTGGTACAGCACCACCTGGTGATACGGAGCAAGCGACTGTTCGATGAGCTTCAGGTCTGCTAGAGAGTCATCCACTGCGATGAGTTTTGCCACAGTTACCTCCGGGTTTGCGGGTAGAGGTAGCGATGACTGCAAATGAGGTATTTCCACCCGCAACATAGACTAAAGTTACGGGAGGCGTTACGCCGGTCTTGTGACGAATGAACAAGCCGGGGGCATTTAGGCGTTACGTCAGATGGAAACCCCACCCCAGGGGCCCGGGTGGGATCAGGGCAGCGCTAGGGAGGCCCTAAACTGCTCGAGAAGACCGCATAATATGCTTGCAAGACAGGGGTGAACCATTATTGAGCGTGCAGTATCCGACAAGCATCCCCTGGATGTGCTGGCTTAGGAGGTAGCTATGTTCAAAAATATCCTGTTGGCCTTCGATGGCTCGGAACATGCCCAGAAAGCGGCCCTGCTGGCTGCCGATCTGGCCCGTCAGTACCGTGCTTCGCTGTGTTTGGTTCATACTTACGACTCGGTTCCAGACTACTTAGGAGAACCCTTTTTGCAAGAGGCCATCTCGAAACGAACCGAAGCAGCAGATCGGGTGGTGGCGCAGGCTCTGGCCCTGCTGGGTGAGTTTCCCCAGCTCGAGATCGAAGTGCTGGAAGGGCCCCCGGCCGAGGCCATTTTGCGGGTTGCAGAGATTCGAAAGGTTGACTTGATTGTAATGGGAACCAGGGGTTTGGGCCAGCTAAAGGGTTTGCTGCTGGGTAGCCAGAGTCAGAAGGTGTTAACCCATGCGCAGTGCCCGGTGCTTTTGGTGCGTTGAGCCCATTCTTGGATGGGAGCGAGGTGCGGTAGGGACACAACGCCCTTTGCAAAGGGCTAGGCTAGAGCTGAGGCACTTGTAGAAACGGAGGCGGACTATGTTTAAGAAGGTTCTGGTTGCCACCGACTTTTCGCCGTGTGCAAAGCGCGCCCTGGAACTGGCTCGAGCCAGCTTCCCACAGGCCGAGCTGCGGGTGATACACGTGGTAACAGTAGACTCGCCTTTTACCGCCACCGAGGCCCTGCTCGAGCTGGAGTTGCTGGTGTCCAGCACCTGGGAAGATGACGCAGTTCGGCCTGGCCACGAAGTTGCCCAAGGTAACCCGGTTCAGCAGGTAATAGAGTCGGCTAAAGCCTGGGGGGCCGACCTGATCGTGATTGGGGTCAGTGGTCAGGGCGGCCAGGGCCTGGGTTCGGTAGCCGAAGGGCTGGTGCGGGCCTCGGCGATACCGGTGCTTACCGTGAGAGACCCCTAAAGGCAGGGCTGACAAAGGCCCATTGTGCTGCGCCAGATACTCAAGCAATTGCGCTTCGCGGCGCTCTAGTCCAGCCGGTTGCGCAGCTCGAGCGCCTCACGCCTTAGGTCTTCGGCCAGTTGCAGGTGGGCCAGGGCGGCGTTGCGGCTGTTCTCCAGGCGTGTGCAGGGGGTGCGGTACAGGCTGTTGAAGCGTTGATGGGTGCGCTCTATCTCGGTATTCAGGGTCTCATGCAAAGCCTGCTCGAGGGTACTCTTTAGCTCGACCAGCCGCTCACGCAGGCGTTTTTTTGCAACCTCTTTGCGGCGGGGCAGGATGGAGGTGGCCAGGATGGCCCCAAACACCGTGGCAAAAATGCCCAGAATGTCGAAGGCAATTTTTTGTGCGACCAGCAGGATGGTCAGGCCCAGGCCCATTACCCCTACTTCAGCCAGGGCGGTGCCGCGCAGACTCTCCTGGATGAAGTCGCGTAACTGTATCGCTTCGGCCTCGGCGTCGAAGGAGCGTAGAGCCTCTTCCAGGTTTCCGGCAATGGTGCGCTCTTCTGGCCCGACCGGCTCGGTGCGCCGCAGTCCGGGGGCTTCGCGCAACAGTGAGAGGGCGTCTTCCAGCAGTTCGCGGTCACGTTTGGCCAGCCAGTTCATGGCCTCGAGCACGCGGCGCTCAATTTCCTGATTAGCGCCTTTGACCACCTCGTCGATGAAGCTTTGCTTGAGTTTGTTGGACTGCATGAGCTCGAGAAACCTGGAGAACCGCACTTTCTCGTCCAGCCAGCGCTCACCCCTGGCGCGCACCTCGTCAATGGCCTGCAAGGCCAGGGCAACCTGTCCGCTAAAGTCGCGGCGGGTGCGTTCTTCGTGCCGCTGGAGCAGGCTGTCCAGCTCGTGGCAGGTGGCGAGCTGCTTCTCAATCTCCTTCAACCTGGTCTCCAGCACAGGCCTGGCTTCCTCGGTGAGCCGGGCCAGCACCCCCAGCGGTGAACCCAGCTTGAGCTGGGCTGCCTGGTGGGTGAGCACCTGGTGGATGTGGGCCTCGAGCTCGGGGATACGACTGGTAGCTGCCTGGCCTTGCCGCGCCAGGCGGGCCGATACCGCAAAGATAGGGGGAATATGCCCCAGGGTTTGGTCGGCGCCTTTGCGGACGAACTCGAGTACTTGTTGTAGCTCGGCCTCGCTGAGCAGATCCATTTTGTTGATGACCAGCGTCACCTTTTTGCCCCAGGCTCGAATAAAACTCAAAAAATTGGCTTCGGACTGCGTAAAGGGCCTATCGGCGCTGGTAACAAACAAAATCAGGTCGGCGCGCGGAAGGAATTTCTGGGTCAAGACCTGATGGTGTTGCAGGATGGCGTTGGTGCCGGGGGTGTCTACCAGTCGCACCTCTTTGAGCAGCGGGTGGGGCAGCTCTATCAGCACCAGCTCGGGTGATTGGGGTTGTAGTTTGGGTTCGGGGCCATAGCCAATCAGGTTGATGCGGTCGGTGGTGGGCGTAACCCCTTCCTTTAGGAAATCGCCCCCCAGCAGGGCATTAAGCAGCGATGACTTTCCGCTGTTAAACTCACCGACAACCACGAGCAAAAAAGGGCCCTCGAGGTCTAACAAAGCCTGTTTGAGCGGCTCCGTCTCGATGCCCACTCGAGCCAACGCATCCAGCCCTTTGGTTAGTAGCGCACGCACATCCTGGGCCAGGGCCATGGTCTTGGAGTCCAGCATGGTGCGTATTGTATCGCAGGGTCATGTAAGCGCTTTGTACATGGGGCCGCTGCTGCGATAACCGAGCAACCAGCCCGGCCAATCTAGCCTGTTGCTTGTGTAGCTGCTCAATTTGCTGTAGGGAAGCTTATTTGTTGCCTGCCCCAGGTTAGGATATTGATTCTTGTATCGGGTAAGTGGCAATCGCTAAATTCCAGACCGGGTTCGGGCTTGGCTGGTGTTTGGTGCGATGCAGACGCAATTGATTAAGATGGTCTGGTGAAGGCTGTATATACTCAAAAAAAAGCGATAAGAAAGGGCAAAACGCAATAGTCCGATTGGCATCGGAGAGATTGAAAATTCACCAATGGGTTGTATTTTGTGTGTAAAAAGCACACAACATGTTGTATAGTGAAGTTCAGTGGAGAAACAATCTAAAAGCACCACTTGTCCCCAGCGCACACAAGGCCTCTTGGGTGTTGTGTGACTGGGCAAATCATCCGCTGGATAGCGCATGATTTGTGAGTCAGGGCTTAGATGACTCCACACTGAACTAAAGGAGGTATATACATGCCTGAACAAACAAAAACTGAATCCACCCAAAAGCCTGCTGCTAAGAAGGCTGCGACCAAGAAAACCGCCAGCAAAACCGTAGCCAAGACTGCCCCTAAAGCCGCTGCCAAGACTACTGCCAAGAAGGCTGCCCCCAAAGCAACCCCTGCCAAGGCTACCGAAAAAGCTACTAAAACAGCCCCTAAGGGCCCAGCCAAAGCCGCTGCCAAGACCACTGCTAAGACCACCGCCAAGAAGGCTGCGCCCAAAGCAGCCCCTGCCAAGGCTGCTGCGAAAGCATCTGTCGAGGCCAAGGCTAAACCCGCTGCGAAAAAAGCGGCTGCGCCTAAGAAAACGGCTAGCAAAACCACGGCTAAGGCTGCGCCTAAGAAAACGGCTGCCAAGAAGTAGGCCTTGTTTATTCACTGGCTCCATAGCGGAGCCAGTTTTTTGTTCAGGCCTCGAGCCAGCCGACACAATTAACGGGCTGCTCTGCACATACGGGCCTGAGCTAGTCTTCGCGGTGAATGTTGGCCCCAACCGAAGGGTGGACGATCCCCATGGCGCGGCTGCTCACCTGGCTTCACAGAGATCTGCCTCATTGAAGCCTTTTGATAAGCATCTTGGCGAAGACCGCGCTAAAGAGCAGGCTACGGGTGGGGTTTGTATCAGGCCGTATGCCAGCTTTGCAACGACCGAACCGGCAGGTTGGAGCTGCGAGCCCGCTTAATGGCCTCGAGGCTCCACCGGGCCCCCTCGAGGGTGGTGATAAAGGGCTTGCCGGTTTCCACCGCCCGGCGCAACTCGGGGTCGGGGGTGAGGGCCACCAGCAGGTCGTAATCCCCTTCACAGACCTCGAAACCGGCGGCCATCCAATCGGCTTTTAGATGGTCGGCCCCAATGAAACGCACCTTGCCGGAAAGGGGCAGGTGCTGGCCCACGCCGAGTTCGGCCCGGTAGTAGGCCAGGTAGGGGTCGGTGTCTATGCCCATGCTCTCGCCGGTGGAGCGCATCTCGGGCCCCAGCACCGGGATGACCCCAGGGAATTTGAGCCAGGGGATGAGCACTTCCTTGACCGAATAGAAGCCGGGGGTGGGGTCTTGGGTGAAGCCCAGCTCGTCCAGGGTTTTGCCCACGGCGATCAGGGCGGCATACTTGGCCAGTGGGTGTCCGATGGCCTTGGAGACGAAAGGCACCGTGCGTGAGGCGCGGGGGTTGGCTTCCAGGATGTAGACCACGCCATCTTTGAGGGCGTACTGCACATTAATCAGGCCCTTCACCCCCACCGCCAGGGCCAGCTTGCGGGTATAGGCCCGGACGGTCTCGAGCTGTTCGGGGCTTAGGGAGACGGGCGGCAGGATGGTGGCCGAGTCGCCGGAGTGCACCCCGGCCCGCTCGATGTGCTCCATGATGCCGGCTACCACCACCTGCTTGCCGTCGCAGAGCGCGTCTACATCGAGCTCGAGCGCGTTTTCCAGGTACTCGTCCAGCAAAATCGAGGGCCGCTCAGTCAGGGCGGCGTAGATGCCGTTCAGGTACCAGTAGAGCTCTTCGGGGCTGTGCACAACCTGCATGGCCCGCCCACCCAGCACGTAGCTGGGCCGGGCCATCAGGGGATAACCCAGGGCCTCGGCCAGCTTGAGGGCTTCTTCGGGGGTGCGGGCTACCGCGCCTTTGGGCTGGGGGATGCCCAGCTCGGTGCAGAGCTTATTGAACTCGGCCCGGTCTTCGGCCCGGTGGATGGCCTCCCACGGGGTTCCTAGCAATTGAACCCCGGCCTCGGAGAGCTTTTTGGCCAGTTTGAGGGGAGTCTGGCCGCCCAGGGTGGCAATGACCCCCAAAGGCTGCTCGTGCTCAACCAGATTAAGCACGTCTTCCAGAGTGAGCGGCTCGAAGTAGAGGCGGTCGGCGGTGTCGTAGTCGGTGGAGACCGTCTCGGGGTTGGAGTTGACCATGATGGTCTCGTAACCTGCATCGCGCAGCGCCCAGACCGCGTGCACGGTGGCATAGTCGAACTCCACCCCCTGCCCGATGCGGATGGGGCCGCTGCCCAGGATGACCACCTTGGGTTTGTCGGTTGGGCGAACCTCGTCCTCGAGCTCATACGCACTGTAGTGGTAGGGGGTGTAGGCCTCGAACTCGGCGGCGCAGGTGTCCACGGTCTTGTAGACCGGCCTGGAGCCCGCGGCCAGGCGCTCTTTGCGGGCCATCGTTTCCGAAACCCCCATCAGTTCGCCCACTTGCGCGTCGGATAGCCCTAGGCTCTTCACAAAACGCCAGTCCTCGGCGTCTTCCAGGCGGTTCTGCTCGGTCTGTAGGTCGTGCTCGGCGTCCACCACCTCTTTAAGCTGGGTCAGGAACCAGGGCTCGATTCTGGTTTTATCGTAGAGGTGGTCTACCTGTTCGCCCCGCCGCAGCAGTTCCAGAATTGCATAAATTCGCGTGGGGCTGGGGTAGAGCCGGGCCTCGAGCTCCTCGGTGGTATAGCTGGAAAACTCGGCCCGCACGTCGGCTTCCAGGCTCCTGAGGGCCTTGCCGAAGGATTCCTTGAAGGTGCGGCCAATGGCCATCACCTCACCCACGCTCTTCATCTGGGTGCCCAGCCGGTCGGAGAAGCCGCCGGGGTTCAGGTTGGGCAGGGTGCTGAATTTCTCGAAGGCGAAGCGGGGAATTTTGGTGACCACGTAGTCGATGGTGGGCTCGAAGGAGGCCGGGGTTTTCCGGGTAATGTCGTTGGGGATCTCGTCCAGGGTGTAGCCCACCGCCAGCAAGGCCGCAATCTTGGCGATGGGGAAGCCGGTGGCCTTGGAGGCCAGGGCGCTCGAGCGCGAGACCCGGGGGTTCATCTCGATCACGATCATGCGCCCGCTTTTGGGGTCGATGGCGAACTGGATGTTGGAACCGCCGGTCTCCACCCCAATTTCGCGGATGATGGCGATGGCTGCGTCGCGCATCTTTTGGTACTCCACATCCGAGAGGGTCTGGGCCGGTGCGACCGTGATGGAGTCGCCGGTATGCACCCCCATGGGATCCACGTTCTCGATGGAGGTGATGATCACCACGGTGTCGTTTTTGTCGCGCATGACCTCGAGCTCGTATTCCTTCCAGCCCACGATGGACTCCTCCACCAGGGCGGAGTGGGTGGGGGAGAGCGAGAGGCCCCGGGTGAGAATTTCGATAAACTCCGGTTCGTTTTCGGCGATGCCGCCCCCGGTGCCCCCCAGGGTAAAACTGGGCCGCACCACCACCGGGTAGCCGGTAATCTCACGGGCAAAAGCCAGCCCTTCTTCCAGGCTGTGCACCATCTTGCCCCGGGGTACGTCCACCCCAATCTTGATCATGGCTTGCTGGAAGGCCTCGCGGTCTTCGCCCTTTTTGATGGCCGCGGCGTTGGCGCCAATCAGCTCTACGCCGTACTTCGCCAGAATGCCCTGTTCGTGCAGGGCCATCGAGAGGTTGAGCGCGGTCTGGCCGCCCAGGGTGGGCAGGAGCGCATCCGGACGCTCGGTAGCGATAATTTTTTCCAGGAACTCCACCGTGAGGGGCTCGAGGTAGGTTCCCTCCGAAAGCTCCGGGTCGGTCATGATGGTCGCGGGGTTGGCGTTGACCAGCACCACCTGGTAACCCACACTTCTAAGGGCTTTGACGGCCTGGGTACCGGAATAATCGAATTCGGCGGCCTGTCCGATGGTGATGGGGCCGGAGCCGATGATCAAGATTTTTTTGAGGTCGGTGCGGGCGGGCATACCAAGGGGAGAGCATATCACTTATTCGGGCGTGTGGCTACCTGGGTTTTGCATAGTATTACAACAAAATGGTATAAACACGCAGAAAGACCCAAGCCCTATCCTCACCCAGCACACGCTGTTAGGCATGGAAGGAGGCGGGTGCATCTCTAAAAATCCGTATGCCAGAATAAGGCATGAAAGACTGGAAAACGAAAGCACGCCAAGCCTTTGAGCGGTACATGGAAGACCTGGAACTAAGCCTGGAAGCGGGGAGTGGACTGGCGGACATCGAACGGGCCATGCTGCGACATAACCCGGAACTCCTCAGGACGCTGATGCAAGGCCTGGTGGAAGAGACCCAGGCGCCTTCCCCCCCTGGAGCTACCGAAGGGGTGGAGGAGGGTGGGACAACGCACCAGCCAGGTACGCAGTAGCTGGGGGTTTATCCAGGTCAGGGTACAGCGGCTGCGG